>JAFPVW010000169.1 GCA_017395215.1 Prevotella sp.
ACTGGCTCAGTCGCTGCAGACGCTGGTGCGGATGCATCCTGAACTCACCGTCCACTTCGGAAGCGAAGGCAGCGACGTCGTGCAAATCAGCGAGCCGAAACAGGAGGCCGTCGTCACGCGAAACTCGATGACCGAAGCGCAGCTGGCCGATTACAAGCGCGAGTTCGTGCGCCCGTTCAACCTGAAACAAGGTCCTCTCTACCGCTTCGAAATCGTCACCACCGAGGAGCATGTTTGCCTGCTGGCCGACATTCACCACCTGGTCATTGATGGCGGTTCACTCAACGTCTTCCTCCACCAGCTTTGCTCGCTCATGGATGGCGAGCCCATCGAGGCCGAAGACCTCACCTTTGCCTCCTTTGTGGCCGAAGAGAAAGCTTCCGAGAGTGGAGCCGACTACAGGGAAGCCCGCAACTTCTTCCACAGCCAGCTCGGCGAGTGCGAAGGTGTCATCGAAGTGGCTTCCGACCTGACCAATCCCCAGCAGCAAGGAACCATCAGCGAGGCTGTGGCAGCCCTTGACTTCGAGAAGATACAAGCCTTTTGCCGGCAGCACAACCTCTCGCCTTCCCACATCACGCTGGCTGCCACCTTCTACGCGCTGGCCCGCTTCACCAACCAGGAGCGCATCTGCCTGTGCACCATCAGCAACGGGCGCTCCAACCTGCGCATCAGCAACACCGTGGGCATGTTCGTCAACACGCTGGCAATGAGCGGCCTCGTTGGTGAGCAGAGCGTGATGGACTTCCTGAAGACCACCAGCCAGAACTTCGACGAGACGCTGCGCCACGAGAACTATCCCTTCGCCCAAATCGCTGCCGACTACGACCTGACGGCCGAAATCATGTTTGCCTACCAGATGGGCGTGCTCGAGCGCTATGAGTGTGGCGGAAGGGAATTGCACATGGAGAATCTGGAGCTCGACGTCCCGAAGTTCCGCGTGGCGTTCTACATCCGCGAGCACGAGGGGCAGCCGTCGGTGTGCGTTGAGTATGACAATGGCCGCTACAGCGAGGGACTCATGAAGAGCCTGGCCCAATCGGTGTGCAACGCCGTCGAGGCCTTCATCAGCCACCCCGAGGCCAACCTTCTGCAGGTGTCGTTGCTCGGTGCTGAGCAGAAGCAGCTGCTCGATTCCTTCAATCAGACTGATGTGCCTTACGACGACACGCAGACCATCGTCTCGCTCTTCCGCCGCCAGGCTGAACTGACGCCCGACCGCGAGTGTGTGGTCTATCACGACCGCCGCTACACCTACCGCGAGGTCGATGAAATCTCCGAGCGCATCGCCGCCTGTCTTGCCGCGCGCGGTCTCGGTCGTGAGAATGTGGTCTCGGTGCTCATTCCGCGTTGCGAGTGGATGGTGATTGCCTCACTGGGCGTGCTGAAAGCCGGTTGTGCCTATCAGCCGCTCGACCCGAGCTATCCTTCAGAACGCCTGAACTTCATGATGAAAGATGCCTCAGCCCGACTGCTCATCGCCGACGAGGAACTGCGACCGCTGGTCGAAGAGTATCAGGGCGACGTGCTCCTGACGAAGGACATTGCCGCCTTGCCCGAACCCTCAAAGCCCGTAGAGGCCGACATCAAGCCCGAGAACCTCTTCATCATGCTTTACACCAGCGGCTCGACGGGTGTGCCCAAGGGCTGCCAGCTGGAACATCGCAACATCGTGGCCTTCTGCCACTGGTATCAGCGTTGCTTCGAACTCAGCGAGACTTGCCATGTGGCAGCCTATGCCAGCTACGGTTTCGATGCCTGCATGATGGACATCTATCCCGCAGTGACCTGCGGTGCCTGCGTCTACATCATCGGCGACGACATCCGCCTGAACCTGCCCGACCTGAACAAGTATTTCGAGGAGAACCTGATTACCCATTCGTTCATCACCACCCAGGTGGGCTATCAGTTTGCCACGAACACCGGCAACCACTCGCTGCGCTTCTTCGCCGTGGGTGGCGAGAAGCTCTCGTCGCTCAATCCGCCGCAGCGCTACAAGATGTACAACGGCTACGGCCCCACGGAGTGCACCGTCTTCACCACCCACTACTGGGTGAAGGACCGCGAGCAGGACATCCCCATTGGCAAGCCGCTCGACAACCTCCGTCTCTACATCGTCGACAAGCAGGGCAACCGTCTGCCCCAAGGTGCCTGCGGCGAGCTGTGGGTGAGCGGACCTCAGGTGAGCCGCGGCTATCTGAACCGTCCGGAGAAGACGGCAGAGGTGTACATCCGAAATCCTTTTGCCGATTCTCAAGAGAAATATGCTCGCTGCTACCGCACGGGCGACGTCGTGCGCTACCTGCCCGATGGCAACATCCAGTTTGTCGGCCGCAAGGACGGACAGGTGAAGATACGCGGTTTCCGCATCGAACTGAAGGAAGTGGAAGCTGTTATCCGCCAGTATCCCGGCATCAAGGATGCCACCGTGCAGGCCTTCGACTACGAGAACGGAGGAAAGTTTATCGCCGCCTACATCGTCAGCGACGAGCCAGTCGACGTGAAGGCGCTGAATCACTTCATCGGTCAGCAGAAGCCTTCCTACATGATTCCTGCGGCTACGATGCAGATTCCGACCATACCGCTCAACCAGAACCAGAAGGTGAACCGCAAGGCACTGCCCGCACCCGTCATTCAGACCGACAACAGCGACTACGTGGCACCCGCCAACGACCTCGAAAAACTCTTCTGCGACATCTTTGCCGACATTCTCACGATGGACAAGGTGAGCGCCACAGCCAACTTCTTCGAACTGGGCGGTACGTCGCTCATGGTGACGCGCGTCATCATCGAGGCCGACAAGCACCAGCACCACATTGCCTATGGCGACATCTTCAGCAATCCCACGCCGCGCCAGTTGGCCAGATTCGTCACTGGCGCTTCCGGCGATGCCAGCACCTCCAGGCAACAGGACACGGCCGAATCAGCCGATGCCGCCTACGACTACAAGCCCATCGACATCCTGCTCATGCGCAACACCCTCGAGAACTTCAAGCGGGGCGAGCGCCAGCCCATCGGTAGCGTGTTGCTCACAGGCTCTACGGGCTATCTGGGCATTCACGTGCTGAAGGAACTCATCGACCGCCAGGACGTGCCTGACATCTGGTGCTTGGTGCGTGCTGCCGACGAGCAGAAGGCCGAACGCCGACTGAAGCAATTGCTCTTCTACTACTTCGGCCACAGCTACCAGGAACTCTTCGGTTCCCGCCTGCACATCGTGCTCGGCGACGTCACGCAGGAGTTGGACCAACTCTCCGCTCGGCGCGAAGCGACGCTTTCCTCAGAAAGAACTCTCAACTCTCAACTCTCAACTAACATAGACACCGTTTTCAACTGTGCAGCCGTTGTGAAACATTTCTCCAAGGGCACTGAGATTGAGGATGTCAACATCGGTGGAGCCGTCAATTGCGTGAAGTTCTGCGTGATGACCGGCGCCCGTCTCGTCCACGTGTCAACCTACAGCACGGGAGGCCTCTCCGTCAACGGCAAGCCCGACCCCACCGAGCCCTTCACCGAGCAGCGACTCTACTTCGGGCAGTATCTCGACAACCAGTACATACACTCGAAGTTCGTCGCCGACCGGGTGATTCTCGAGGCCGTCGCCATCCACGGGCTCAATGCCAAGGTGATGCGTGTGGGCAATCTCGCGCCGCGCTCTACCGATGGCGAGTTCCAGATTAACTTCCAGACCAATGCCGCCATGGGTCGCATTCGCGTGTTCAAGATGCTGGGCTGCTATCCCTTCGAGATGAGCGACGAGCCAATGGAGTTCTCGCCCATCAACGAGGTGGCACGCTCCATCGTCTTGCTCTCTGAGACGCCGCGCGAGTGCTGCGTCTTCCATCCCTACAACAACCACAGTGTCTTCTTCGGCGACGTGCTGGCCGAGCTGAGCAAGATTGGTGGAGCGCCCAGGCAGGTTGAGGGTGAAGCCTTCCTGCAGGCAATGGAACAGGCGAAGGAAGATCCCGAGAAAGCAAAGCGGCTGTCCAGTCTGCTGGCTTACCAGGACATGGCCCACGGACAGAAGTCGGTGTTCATTCCAGCCAAGAACGACTACACCACGCAGGTGCTCTATCGGCTGGGCTTCCACTGGTCTACAACCTCGTGGGACTACGTCGACCAGTTCCTCGTCGCCATCGACGGCATGGGCTACTTCGATGACCTCACGAACTGAGGGGTGGTCGGATAATTTATTGGAAAGTTTTATCGGAAAGAAATTATCATAATTAGAATAATTATTTCCATAAATAAGGCGTTTAGCGTGTAGGGGCAGACACAGGGGTCTGCCCCTACGGTGGAGCCACATATTAAAAATATATTGGTGGTCGAAATTATTCTAATTATTCTAATTTCTTTCCGATAAAAACTCTTTCCGATAAAAAAAACGATAAAAACTCCTTTCAATAAAACTTTCTATTCCTTTCCCCTCGCCACACTATACACATACCGCTCGCCTTCGCTCACGACGGTCTTGATGTTGAGGTTGCCTACGTCCGCGAGCACCTCCTTCAGGTTGTCGCGCAGTCCTTCGCCGCTCAGCTTCAGCACAGCCTCCTTCATGGTCCAGAGGCGGG
>JAFPVW010000170.1 GCA_017395215.1 Prevotella sp.
CACTGCGGTTGAAATCTGCGTGTTCTACTGATGCCACAACTGCCATTGCCCGCAAAGCTTCCATATAACATAATCGCGGTGGGCTGATACACAGGCGTTTACGTCAGTGAGCTTATGCCACTTTCTTTAGTTTTTCATTGAGTTTCTGCAGCTGCCTGGCCGCTCTTTCAATTCTCCTCTCCAGCAGTTCTTTCTCATTGCACCCCACGAGTCTTGGGTTGTACTCTTTTTGGTTTTTGACCATTGTGTATATGATGCGTGCCATTTTGTGTGCCGTGGCCACGATGGCCTGCATGTGTCCGTCTTTCGCCTTCATCCTCCTGAAGTACGCCCCCATCTCGCTTTTCTCCCTGCTGACGGAGTTGGCACACAGCCTGAGGATCTGGCCCACAGGGTTCTTCCTGTTGGGGATGTGGCTTGAGATGAGCTTGCCTCCCGTGATTTTGTTGTTCGGCGACAGGTTGCACCACTTGCAGAACTTCTCGCAGGTCTCGAACTTGCTGACGAAGTCGTGTCCGAGTTCGCCGATGAGGCCCATCAGTGCCCCGGCCCCCATGCCGGGCATGGCCATGAGGTTGACCCCGAAAAGGGCCTGTGCGTACTTCTCCACGTCGATGCAGGGGGCATTCTTGTAGCCGTTGCGCTTCTTGGCGCGGGCGAGAGCCCCTGCCTTCCCCTCGTCCACCTGCGCCGCATACCGCATCATCAGCCTCTCTATCTCCAGCTCGCATTCCGCCACCTTCTGCTGGTAGGTGTCGTACATCTCGACGCTCTGCCTGAGGATGAGCAGCAGGTCTTCGTCCCAGGTGCCTTCGAGCGACTTGGCGATGGTCTCTTCCGACGCCTTGCACCGCCTGTCGGCCAGCCGGGCGAGCGAACGGGGGTCGTGGTTGCCGCCGATGATGGCGCGGATGATGGCCATGCCCGACTTCCCCGTGACGTCCCTGATGACGGTGGAGAGCTTGATGTTCATCTGCTCCATGGCCTTCTGCATGTGCTGCACCTCGCAGGCGGCCGTCGCGATGAGCGTCGAGCGGTGGCGCGTCAGGTTGCGTATCTGCCTGGCCACGTCGCCGGGCTGGAAGCATGGCTTCACCAACCCGTAGCTGTGGAGCAGCATCAGCCACTCGGCGTCGGCCTCGTCCGTCTTCACCTCCATCATGCTCTTCACCTGCAGCGGGTTGGCCAGCACCACGTCGAAGCCCTCCCGCTGGAGCATCAGGAAGATGTTCAGCCAGTAGACGCCCGTCGCCTCCATGGCCACCGTCGTGATGCGGCACGCCTTCAGCCAGGAGCATATCACGCGCAGGTCGCACGTGAAGCTGTCGAAGCGGCGGTTGTTCTCGCCGTCGCGGTCCTCGGGTACACAAACTTGCATCTCGCCGTCGGCGACGTCGATGCCTGCAGCATCGGGATTGACAATCTTTAACCGCAATCCCTTCCCAGTCTTGATCTTTCTTGCTACTTTTGCCATAATTTTAGAGTGGTTTTGTAAGTTAAGGCAAGCCTGCGGCCCCGGGAAATGGGTATTCTTCCATACGGCATCCAACGGCCAATCTTCGTTCCACAGGCACGCAGGACCATACTTGGAACTGGACTATGGGTCCACTGCTTAAACGGTCTACTTGCTTGCCGGCTGCAAAACTACTCTTTTTCCCGGACACAGCAAAATATCTGGGGATAATTTTGTAACTAAAAGCGCACTGACGAAAACGCCTGTGCATCAGCCCACCGCAATTTGTTATTCTGGCTTCGCTTCGGGGATACCCAGATTCAGTACTTGGAAGCTTGGAAGCTTCACCTACTACTGCCGCGGCTGTCACGCTGGGAAGCGTGACCTACAACATTGTCACGCTGGGAAGCGTGACCTACTAACTGACATAGTTCGCGACGGAACTCGGTCGGTATCTTTTTCTCAACACCGAGGACACGGAGGGACACTGAAGGCCGGACTTCTTCATGTCAGAAGTCCGGCCTTTCCACAGTGTCGGCTTATGTCGGCAAGAATGTTGACTTATATTTCAACCACTACTGCCGTCATAGCAGAGTTCTGAAGCTTCACCCACTACGGAACTGAATTACTTCACAACTTATTTCACTACCTTGCGGACGGTGCCGTCCTGCCGGCGGATGATGCTGACGGTTTTACGGTTTGCAGAATTGCTGTTGACGATTTTGCGTCCGCTCAAGTCGTAGATGGCGGTTCTGTCAAATCGTGAATCGTAAATCGGCAAATCGTAAATGCCAGTCGTAGTGTCGTCGTTGGCAACGCCGTACTGAGACAGCCCGCCGAACTCATTGACGGCCTGCACGCGGTAGCCGGTCTCGGCGGATGAACCGTCGGACACACTATCGGCGGCATACTCGCAATCAGTGGTGAAGCCAATGACCTCGTCGCCTTTAGTCACGACGTAGCAGATGGCGTAGGGCACGGCCTGCCAAGAGAGTATGCCGCTGGCCAGGGTGACCACAGGTGCGTCGCAGGCCTCGCACATCAGGTCGGGCTGCCAGTTGTCGTCGCCGCCGCAGACGTTCTTGATGGTGTACTCGGCGGCCTCCTCGTCGGTGAGGTAGTTCTTCACGTTGAACTTCTCC
>JAFPVW010000171.1 GCA_017395215.1 Prevotella sp.
CTCTCTTGAGAGTGGGTGGAGATGGATTCGAACCACCGAAGGTAAAAACCAGCAGATTTACAGTCTGCCCCATTTGGCCACTCTGGTATCCACCCAATATTTGGCGTTCTGCTATTAGGCTACTTGCCGTCAGCGTTCTGCCTGTTCTCTTTCTTCGAGCCTCTTGTCGGATTCGAACCAACGACCCCGAGATTACAAATCACGTGCTCTGGCCAACTGAGCTAAAGAGGCTTCTCAAAGCAGCCGTTCTCTGTTTCAGATTTACGACCTGTCGGAAAACGGCTGCAAAGTTACGACTTATTTTTTAATTACCAAAATTTTTTGGTACTTTTTTTAGCGATTTCTCAATTTTTCCTTGAAGTTCTGCAGTTGTGCCCTCATGGAGTCGACGCAAAGGTCTACACTCTCCTCAAAAGTGTCGCTCGTCTTCTCAACGAACAGAGTGGTTCCAGGGACGGCCACAGACAAGCTTGCTTCCTTGTTCTGGGCGGTAGCGGGCTTCACAACTTTCAATTGCACCTCTACTTTCTGTATGTCTTCAAATGATTTTTCCAACTTGGCGACCTTCTTCTCGATGAACGCCTGTAGCTTCTCGGTGGCGTCGAAGTGAATCGACTGAACTTTAATTTCCATAGTTACCTCCTATTTTTTAATAGTTTATAAATAAGGTTATGCCCTTGGGTGGGCTTCATTGTAAACTCGCTTTAACTGTTCGAACGTAGTGTGTGTATAAATTTCTGTTGTATTCAGGCTTTCGTGCCCCAGCAGTTTCTTCACACTTTCAAGTCCGGCGCCGTTGTTCAGCATGGCTGTCGCAAAGCTGTGCCTCAGCACGTGAGGCGAACGTTTCTTCAGCGTAGTGACTTCCGAGAGATGCTTCTTGACCAGGTACTGCACCTGGCATCTGCTCATCCGTTCGCCCTTGTCGGTCAGGAACAGAGCCGACGAACGGCCTCCTACCTCGTGGTCACGCAGCGTCATATAGTCGCTCAGTGCCTGTGCCAACTCGTCACCGAAAGGGACGATGCGCTGCTTGTCGCGCTTGCCTGTGACTTTCAGCTGCATAGCGGCGAAGTCAACATCTTCGTTGTTCAAGCCAACCAGTTCTGCCAAACGGATTCCTGTCTCATAGAATAATAATAAAATGGTACGCGCGCGTACATTATTATATTGTTCCCCCTGCAGCGCTTCATCAAAGAGCTGATCCATCTCGGCCTCGCGCACAAACTGTGGCAACGGTTTCGATTTCTTGGGTCCCGATATACTGCGGGCAGGGTCTTTTGCGACAAGATTACGTGATAAGGCGAAACGATAGAACGTCCTTATGGCACTCAGTCCGCGGTTCACGGTGGCAGGCTTCTTGCCCGCGTCCATCCGGTATTCCATCCAGCCTCTGATCACGTCGGCATCAGCAGTCTGCAACGTAAGACAATCGCCCAATCCCTGAATATACGTTTCGAAATCGCGTAGATTCTCTTCGTACCACCGCACTGTCAGCGGACTTCTGTTCCGCTCGTAGCGCAGGTAATTCAGAAACTGGTCGACCATCATAAACGTTACCTTTCAACTTTGGATAAATCGTTCACGTTCGGCCATTTATGAAGCACGCTTCATCACGGCTCTCACTTACTCACGATTTTCGGCAACGAATTTACGGAAAAAAATTCGAACCACCAAATTTTTTAGGATTTTTTTATTCCTCAGTGGCGCGGAGCTGCTGTACGTAAATGGCGTGCTCCATCTTCAGGCGCTTCAGAACAGACGGTTTGTCGAACTGCTGACGACGACGCAGCTCTTTCACGACACCTGTCTTTTCATACTTTCTCTTGAACTTCTTGAGGGCCTTCTCGATGTTCTCGCCTTCTTTTACCGGTACAATAATCATTTTGCTTTGCTTTAAATTTTTAATTGTTAAACTTAGTGCTTCGGGCCAGGGGCCACGAAAAGCGGGTGCAAAGTTACAACTTTTTTACTTAACAGCCAAGTTTTTAGCTAATTTTTTCAAACCATAGCCCATAAATTACCACATTCCTCCGTAATGTCATAGCCTTTTAGAGCTTAACCATATAGCCAGAAGAGTACAGGCGCGTTTACTGGCGGGTAAGCACCCTCAACCCGCCGGGTTAGTCGTGCTAACTGGCCTAGTTGATCGAGCGTATCCATCTGACCTCCTTTTCCCGTCATTTTTCGTTTTCTTGCGACACCTCCCGTCAGATGCCCGAAACATCGATGTACAAAGGGTTTCGCGCTTCTCAGACCTCCCCTGACACCTCCCGTCACACCTCCCTTCTGACCTCCCGTCACACCTCCTGCCAAACACAAAGCGGCGCCTCACAATTATGAAGTGCCGCCTCAGTTCACTAACGCCGGGTTGAAGCACTCAACTGGGCGACTAAGATTGACGGAGGGGTATTTAACGGGACCTCAACGGGAGGTGTCTCGCTGACACCTCCCGTCCCGAAACCCTTTGTACATCGGCATTTCCGAAGAAAACGGGAGGTTGGGATGTTAAAATGCGAGTGCCGCAGAAAAAAACAAGTTCGCCAAATTCCGCTCTATGCTAGAGGAAATGTCAGTAGCTTTCTTGTAGTCACTGCAAAAAAATTGTGACTTGAATATGATTATCTCACTTCAAGTGAAAAGCAGGAGCAAAACCAGCGCTTGCCCCTGCCTAGTTTCAGAAATAATCAGAGAACCCCACGATTCCTTTGTTCGGGAAAGAATCAATTACCGGTTACTTTGATTAATACAGAGTTCCTGATTCTCTTTCATGTCCCCGCGATTCGTTTATCTCTTTTTAATCGCCCCAAGTTAATGTATATGTACATTCTGAAGTAGAATCAATCCACATCGCTTCAAATCCTTCTGGTACACCAATATCCCCATAATTAAATGCTTGGACTTCTTCAGAGTGTGAAAGTGAACTAATTGCAGATATTGGACGTCCCCATGCTGCTGGGTAAATCCAAACAGTAAATATCTCACCATCTTTATCTATTGTATTAGGAACAGTAATAGAAGATGGCTTGGTTGCTACATATTCATTCAAATCAGAAAGAGCAAAACTTTCTTTAGATGTTGCACCTAAGAAATAATTATTCTGTTGTACTGTAGTTTGATCTTCAACTGGAGTCCAAGATTCAATGGTACCTAATGACGAAGCACCAGAACATACATATACATATACTAATTTATTAGTTGGATTTATAATTCCTAATTCTGAAGCATCAAATTCACTGAAATTAAATCCTGCTGGATCTTTTATAGTTGGTAAGCCCCATTCTTTAGGAACAATTACAACATTATAGCCGCGTCTAAAGCTAAATTCTGTTGGTTTACCTGACATATTATTAGTTAAACTGTTAATGTATGATTGACTTTGTATTTGATCTTCAGTAGCTTGGCCAAAATAAAAATCATAAGTTGAAGCTTTAAGCGTTATCGTAGCTGCGTCATTCCAAGCCTGTGTCTTGTAAATGGCATAGCCAGAGATGGTTACATCGTCAACGTCATCTGAAAAAGAGACGGAATTGCCGTTTCCGTCCTCAATTATCACGTTTTCCCCCTTCATCCAGCCGGCGGGGCACAACATATAGAGCGTTTCGCCGGCGGCGACGGAAGCCGTCGCCCCAGAGGCTTCGCTTATGGACATATATGAGGCGACAACGCCGGGAAGCGTTTGGTAATTTTCCGCTGTTGGCTGTGTCGTGCCGAGGTAGAAGTATCCAGCTTCACCCTTCATAACGATGTCAACAACGGCAGTGATGTCGGCCACGTCCACCCTGCCGTCACCGTTCATGTCGCCTTTCAACGCCCCATTGTTACCACTCTGTGCGAATGCACTTGCGCTACCCAACAGCACCGCTGCCAATAGCATAAGAATTTTCTGTTTCATACGATTATTTGTTCTTTGGTTTGTTATTATCTTTATGAACCGTTTGTTTGGAAAAGACACAAAAAGAAAACGTGGACTGAAAAGAACAAGATTCAAGCGGACGCTTCTTGTCTATATGTCTTTATTGTCCTCTGTCTATGTCATAGGCAATGGGGTGTTTGTTACTATTTATTCGTCACTTAAGTATAGTTCTGCCACCGTGATTTCTGACAGGTAGCAGTTGTTGATGCCGACAAGCCTGATTTTGCGGTTCATCTCAAATTTACCACGCATACAGAATACACAAATGTTTGTGTCAAGCAGGTATTTCTTTACCATAGGTCGCGTTTATTCATCCATTGAAACCAATTCGCGCTCGTAGTCAGCCTTGCGACTTTCCATAATTGCACGCTCAATCTTTTCGCCGTCAGGGGTATCTGCCCAGATACCGAAAAGAGAATCGAGCTTCTTCAGTTTCTGCTCTTCTGCTGAAGGAGCAGCAGGAGCGACAGATGTCTCAATGAGTTTTTCACCTAGCCAACGTCGATTGCTGGCCGTAAGCGACAACCCTTGTAGGTAGCTCCACAGATTGTTGAGTGATACTGCATTCATATACCATTCTTTTATTATTTCGGCTGCAAATATAAGCAAAAAAGATGAAAGGACAAAACTTTAGGATGCTTTTTTGCAGACATGAATTTTCGTGCCGACGTTTTCCCACCTATCAGAATGCTCTCACGGCGAGGTAGCGGTTGATGACATCGACCGTCAGTTCCAGTGGCGAGGTGAGCAGCGAGAGGATGCCGTACTGACGGAGAGTGGCACTGACAAACTGCTTTTCAGCGACGAACTTCTCGGCAACCTCGTGCTGACAACGCTGTTCGGCAGTTGCTGCGGGCGAATCGACAAACTGCTGCAGCTCGACGTCGTCGAAGAAGACGACGAGCAGACGGTGGCGGCGGGCTATCTGCTGGAGGAACGGCAGCTGACGCTGCAGGGAAACAAGCCCCATAAAATTGGTAAAGAGTATCAGCAGGGAGTGCTTGCTGATGTGCCGTCCGATACCAACCGACAGGGCAGAGAAGTCGGTCTCCTCGAAGTTGGTCTGCTCGGCGTAGAGCGTCTCCATTAGTTTGTTGATATGGCCGGGTCGTCGGTCGGCGGCCACGAAGGTTTCAAGGTTATCGTTGAAGGTGATGAGTCCGGCACGGTCCTCCTTGCGCATGGCTACATAGCTGAGTGCCAAGGAGGCGTTGATGGCATAGTCGAGGAGGGTCATGCCCTCAAAAGCCTGCTGCATGACGCGGCCCTTGTCGACAATGCAAAACACCTGCTGCGACCGCTCGTCCTGATAGACGTTCACCATCGGACGGCTGAGACGCGCGGTGGCCCGCCAGTTAACGGTGCGATAATCGTCGCCACGCAGGTAGTCACGAATATGTTCGAACTCGGTGTTATGGCCGATGCGGCGTATGCGCTTGATGCCTGGCTGCTGCAGATTCTGACTGATGGCCATCAGCTCATACTGGTGCAGTTTCTGGAATGAAGGGTAGACGCAGACGTCGCAGGGCGAGGCACAGCGGTAGCGGCGCTCAACGAGGCCGAGGTGCGTGGAGGCGAAGGCAAGGACGTGGCCGAAGCTGTAGACACCACGGCGGGTAGGGCGAAGTGAGTAAGCGAGGTGGGCAGCGGCACCGCCGCTGCAAAGCAAACGCGAGGGCGAAGAGGCGGAGAACAAGCTGCTGAAGTCGCGCTGCTGGAACTGGAAGGGCAGCTCATCGATTACCTCGATGCGGACGGGGAAGGGGTAGGTGCTCTCAACGCTGATGGTGACGGGGTTGTCATCGCCGTTGCTGAAGCGGGTGCTGAGTCTGCGCTCGGCAGTGATGGCACGGCGGTGCCAGAGCAGGGCGACGTCGGCGAGAGTGGCTATGAGCAGCAGCAAAGTGAGCAGCCGTCCCACCGTAAACAGCGGGGCATAAGCATAACCGAGGCCGGTGACGAGGGCGACGGCAAGCAGCAGGAGGTAGAAGCGGCGACGCAGGTACATTGGCAGTCTTTCTATGCTGCAACACTGTTGCAGCAAAGGGAACAATTACTTGGGAACCTCCACTTTATCGAGCAAACGGAGAGCGACCTTCTGAGGCGTATAGCCCTCCATCTCGGCCTCGGCGGTGAGTACGAGGCGGTGCTGAAGCACAGCGGGCACCACCTGCTTCACGTCGTCGGGCGTCAGGTAGTCGCGGCCCTGCAGCAGGGCGTAGGCCTTGGCCGACTGCAGAATGGCCACCGACGCACGAGGCGAGGCACCGAGATAGACGACACGGCTCTTACGCGTCTGCTGGACGATGTCGACCACGTACTGCAGCAGCGACTGTTCGGCGTAGACCTCGCTGAGCAGGATGCGCAACTGCAGAACCTCTTCCTTGGTGATGACGGGCTGCACGCGGCTGAGGTCAGTGAACGTGGCGTTCTCATGATGACGCTGCAGGATGCGCAGCTCCTCCTCTGCCGACGGATAGTCCATCGTGAGCTTCATCAAGAAGCGGTCGGTCTGCGCCTCGGGCAGTTTGTACGTACCCTCCTGCTCCACCGGGTTCTGCGTGGCCAGGATGGTGTAGAGCGGCGACATCGGGTGAGTGGTGCCGTCGATGGTGGCCTGCCGCTCCTCCATCACCTCAAAGAGGGCGGCCTGCGTCTTGGCAGGGGCACGGTTCACCTCATCGACCAGCACGAGGTCGGCAAAGACCGGACCGGCGTGGAACTGGAACTCCTGCGTCTTCATGTTAAAAACACTGGTGCCGAGCACGTCGCTGGGCATCAGGTCGGGCGTGAACTGCACGCGGCTGAACTTGGCGTCGATGAGACGGGCCACGAGCTTGGCCAGCAGCGTCTTGGCTACGCCAGGCACACCTTCTATCAGCACGTGACCACCGGCAAGGATGGCCGTCAGCAGCAGTTCGACGTTCTGGTCCTGTCCGACGATGACCTCGCCGATGGCCTGGCGCAGCATCTGTACCTTCTCGGCGAAGGCCGTCAGGTCTAAGCTTTTTCTTTCTTCCATATACTCTTATTTTTTTGTTTCATGTATTGTAGGGTGCCGATGTGGCGGATGAAGTCAAGCTGGTAGTTATGGGGCGGCTTTTCGACGGGGATGGCACGCTGACGGCGGCGGGCACTGAAGCCCATCAGCAGCACGACACCGAGCAGCACGAGGTAGAGCGCCCAGCGTAGGGGCGGACGCTTCAGCAGTTCGCGGAAGGGTGAACTTTCCGCCACGTCGTAGTTGGGCATGTAGGCCTCGGTGCGCACAACAGGCAAATCCTTCAAGCGGTTCAGCAGGCGATGAACGTAGGCGGGATTGTTGAGGATGCCGTAGTTGGTCAGCAGCAGCGGCGTGGTGACGAGGATCAACTCGCCACGACCAATGGGATAACTGAGGGCTACGACGTCGGCCACCTTGATTTTCGACGAATCTGCCTTCATATAAGGGCTGTCCTTGTCGATGTGCTCTTCCGCGAATTGCATATCTTCCCAATTGTTAATCTTGGCCAATGGAACGGCTGGAATCGTGTCTAAGATAACAGAATTGATAAACTGAGGATTAACGCGGGTAATAGAGGGCTTATAAAGGGCTGAGTCGCCTACCCAGAATATGCTGTCGTGAGTGTTTATCTGCTCTAAGCTCTTCTGGAAATTGGAGGCAACGAAGTAATACTTCGTGTTACAAAAGATGTTCAGCGTATCGCAGAGTTCATCAATGAAATACGAGTGTGCAAAAAGAATGCGGTTGCCTCGAGCGGCCAAAGCAAGGAGGGTGTCGATGTTTACATCCTGTCCCTGATAGCCGGTTTGAAGAATGATGATGGAACGGGGCGACGACTTCTCCAAAGCCAACTGCGACAGCGACTTACGGCAAACGGTGTAGTCGTGGGGCATCGTGGTGGCAAGCACGCTGTCGAAGACGTAGCAGCCAAAGGGCTGTCGGTCGGCATGGGCAAAGGTTGGTTCCCACACGAAGCGGCGCGGCATCTGGTACTCCAAGACGAGCATCAGCACGGTCAAGCCCACGATAAGCAACCAGAATTTACGATTCACGGATCACCTCCTTTCCTAATTGTTCCACTTCATCGTAGAGCGGACGGGTGGCGGGAAAGTTGCCGTAGCGCACGCGCAGAAAATGAGCAGTGAGAGTGCGGAAGGCGGCAGGGGCAGCCGCTGTGGGGACAGTGGCACCGCCGCTGCGCAGCGAACAGGCGGCTGAGAACTCGCGGACGTACTGCGTTGGGGTTTTGAAGGGCTGCCAGTCGATGAGGCTGGCGTCGGTGAGGGCTTTGAGGGTCTGGAGGTACCGCAGGCGGATGGCCTCGCGGAAGTTGCTGTTGGCCACAGCCTGGCAGATGGCGGTATCGAAATCGACGCCGTAGATGGAGTCCTCGGCATCACCATCAGTAGTCTCTCCCTGTTCCTGCCGCCGGAAGATGCCGCTGTTTTGGCGCCACAGATACCACCCAATGAAGCCCAGCACGCCGACGGCGAGGATGGCAAGCACCCACTGGACGACGGTGCTGTTGACAGCATCTCCGAAGATGTCGTTCAGGAACTCCCTGACCTGCATCATCAGCCACTCAGTGAAAGTCATTCCTCCTCCGACTATCTCACGATTGTAGTCGAAGTCCTGCTGAGCCTGCCACTGGGCTATCTGCGCGCTGTCTATGACGAGGGTATCGGGCAAGGTGAAGGGTGAAGAGTGAAGAGTGAAGGGTGAGAGGTTAGAGAGTCTCGAAGTTTTCTATATCCTGGTCAACGCCGACGCCATCGACCTTATCGCAGGCATGGCCGTACTGATAGGCGATGCCAATACACATCAATGCCATTATGCAACTGCCGGCGAAGCTGGACACCACACCCAGCAGATACTGAATGGCCGTATAGCCGAACGACGAGACAAAGCCCGAGGTGTTGCCCTGGGTGGCAAGGAGATTTTTCGCCATTACCATGATGTACCACGGTGTGGAAATCAAGCCCGAGATGATGGAGGAGATGATGTAGAGCACAATCATGACGCCAACGATGCCGGCCCACGTCTTCCAGCCCAAGCGCACCGACTTGGCGTAAGCGCTGACGATGCCAGTATCCTCGAACAGGTAGATGGGATAGACCAACACGAAGAGTGGCAGCACCACAACGGCTATGATGATGACCGGCAAGATGAAGTAAGGACTGGCGGCTATCAGCAGTGCCATCAGCAGGACGATGACTACAAAAATAGCAATACTCGTGACCAGCAGTACCAGCTGGCGTAAGCACTTCTGAACCACGCCAGGCCGGAGTTCGTCGAAAGTGACACCCTTCAGCCGCTCCGACCGCTGCTCGTAGAGCTGCATCATCGTATAGGACACGGCATAGACCAAGATGATGGCTACGAACTGCACCAACATATACAGGCCCATCGACGAGAGCCACTGCAGCATATCGGCAAAGTTCCGGCCTCCGCCACTTGTAATAGCGGTGATGGACTCCATATAGCCCGTCATAAAGTTGTTCATACAGAACGTCTGCACGATTGCAACGGGCAGGACTAAGTAAGTGATGTACTTCAACAGCGTGCGAAAGTTCTCGCCGACGAAGTCGAACGTGTCAGACAACTTGTCGCCAAACGTTCTCTTACGATAGAGTTTAATCAATGGTTTTTCTGAGCTCATGGTTTTTTCTTTTTAGGTAATACAATATAATAATAGATAACAAATGCCAAAGAACAGAGGATGATGCTCAGCCGCAGCAGGTCGGGCCACTCGGTGTGGCGCGTGAAGAAGCCCTCGATAAAACCCGCCACGACGAACAACGGCACCGCACCCACCACGATGCGCAGACCGCGACGCGCCCCACGCCGGAACGACACAAGCCGGGGATAGGTGCCGGGAAAGAGCCAGCCGTTGCCCATCGCAATGCCTGCAGCTCCGGCCACGATAATGGCCGAGATCTCGAGCGTGCCATGCAGCCAAACAGCCAACGCCGACTGCCACAGCAGGCCGTGCTGGGCGAAGAACGTCTGGAACGAGCCGAGCATGACACCATTCTGAAACAGAATGAACCCCGTGCCGATGCTGGTGAACACGCCCAGGACGAAGGTGACGAACGACACCTTGACATTGTTGAGCGTAATCATACTGAACATATCGCTCTCAGGGTCGCCGTTGTAAACGGCCATCGGCTTGCCGTTGGCGATGTTCTGCAGCGTCATGTCCACATAGTTGTCGCCAAGAATGATGCGGCAGAACTCCGGATCGAACAACTGCGACAGCATGCCCACCAAGGCACTGGCCAGGAAGATAATGAACGAAGTCAGCAACTCGCGCCGCGCCTCCCACATCGTGCGCGGCACTTCGTCGGTCCAGAACGTCACGAGCCGCGACCAGCGGTAGCGTTGCGAGCGGTAAATCTCGTTGTGAAGGGCCGAGGCGAGGTTGTTCAGGTAGCGCGTAATCTTCGACTCCGGGTAGTGTGTCTGCGCAAAGGCCAGGTCGCTGGTCACGTCGATGTAGGTGTCGGCCAGTTGGGTGGCCTCGGTCTCACCGACCGCATCCACTACCAGCTCAGCACTGCGCCACTTCTCGATGTTCTGCCTGATGAACGTGACTTCCTTCATAATTCTGTGCAAAGGTACGAAATAATTTATAATTACAATTGATAATTGATAATAATTTCGTACCTTTGCCGACGAAATGGCAGAAAAGAGCATCGTTACCGGACAATATGTACGCCTGCGCCAGACACCGGCCAGCGTCGGCGAGCGCATGGTGGCACAGGTCATCGACTGGGTGGTGCAGATAGCCTACTTCTTTCTGTGGGTGCTTTTCATCCGCCTTACCGGCATTAAGTTCGGCCCTACGGCCATCATCACCCTCGTCGTTCTGCCAATCCTGTTTTACTGTCCGCTGTGTGAGATGCTCAGTGGAGGCCAGACCATCGGCAAGAAACTTATCATGCTGCGCGTCATCATGGCCGACGGCACCCTACCCTCGCCCGCTGCCTACCTGCTGCGGTGGCTGCTGATGATTGCCGACGGCCCGCTGTTAGGCTACGTCGGCGTGCTGGTGATGATTCTGAACCGCAACAACCAGCGGCTTGGCGATATGGCGGCGGGCACGCTGGTTGTCAAGTTGCACAGCTATTCCAAGATTCAGGTCAGCCTCGACGAGTACGATTACCTGACCAAAGGCTACCATCCCTCCTACCCTCAGGCCGCCGACCTCTCGTTAGAGCAGGTCGACATCATCCGTCGCGCCATCGACAGCGAACAGCCCGAGCGCATCAGCCAGCTGTCGCAGAAGGTGCAGCAGCTTCTGGGTGTCAGTCGGCGCGAGTCGGGCGATGAGTTCTTCCTGCGCCGTATCGTGCGCGACTATCAGTACTACGCCTTGGAGGAAATATAATCTTCAGATAGCTTCACAAGCCTCGCGCAACCACTTCACCTCATCACTGTCAAGATGCGGCGACAGCCGCTCGTAGACCGTCCGGTGGTAGTCGTCCAGCCAGTCGGCTTCCTCCTGCGTCAGCAGTTCGCGCATGATGGGACGCTTGTCGATGGGACAGAGCGTCAGCGGATCAAACTGCAGGAACTTGCCGAACTCCGTTTCCTTGTAGGCCGTTATGAGCAGCGTGTTCTCCGTGCGTGCGCCGCAGCGCCCGGCCAGGTAGATGCCCGGCTCGTCGGTGATGGTCATGCCCTCGACAAGCGGGGCGGGCTTCCACTCCATGCGGAACTGGTGAGGCCCCTCGTGTACGCTGAGATAGGTGCCTACGCCGTGACCCGTGCCGTGCAGGTAGTTCAGACCCTCGCGCCACATGGCCTCGCGGGCCAGGATGTCGATCTGCGTACCGCTGGCCCCACTGGGGAATTTGCACAGCTCTATCTGGATGTGGCCCTTCAATACCAGCGTATAGATGCGCCGCTCCTCGTCGGTCAGTGGACCGAGGGCTATGGTGCGGGTGATGTCGGTGGTGCCGTCGAGATACTGTGCGCCGCTGTCGAGCAGCAGCAGGCCGCGCGGCTCAAGCTGGGCGTCGGTCTCGGGCGTCGCCTCGTAGTGGACGATGGCGGCGTGGGGGCCGTAGCCCGCTATCGTGTCGAACGACAGGTCGCGATAGAGTGGCTGCTCGGCGCGCAGGGCCGTCAGTTTCTGGTCGATGGACATCTCGGTCTTAGGCTCCGGACTCTCGTCGAGCCACTTCAAGAACTTAACCATGGCGATGCCGTCTTTCAGCATCGCCGACTTAAAACCCGCTATCTCGGTGGCGTTTTTGACGGTCTTCATCCGCTTCACGGGCGACTCTTCCTCCACCTTCTCGCGGGTGACAGCTTGATAGAGTGCATAGTTCACCTCGTCGGGGTCGAGCAGGATGTTATACTCGAAGTAGTCCTTCAAGCCACGGACGACATTCTCATAGTCGTCGACCTTGATACCCTCCTGCCGCAGGTAGGCCGACACCTCGGGCGTCAGCTTCACCTTATCTATATATAGGGTGACATCCTTCGTCGAGATGAGTAGATAGCTGACGAAGACGGGGTTGCAGTGGACGTCAGTCCCGCGCAGGTTCAGCGTCCAGGCGATGTCGTCGAGTGCCGACATCAGCATACCGTCGGCGTGCTTCTCGCGCAGGGCCTGGCGGATGCGCGAGAGCTTGCTGCCCGTCGTCTCGCCGGCATATTCCAGCGGGTAGATTTCCACGGGGCGGTCGGGTATGGCGGGACGGTTGCGCCATATCTGGCGCAGGGGGTCGAGGTTGGTGCGCAGCGTCAGGCCACCCTCCTTCCTGAGGTCAGCTATCAGTTCTTTCACGCTGTTGGCCGACGAGCACCAGCCGTCGATGCCGACCTCGGTGAATGGACAATTGGTAATTGACAATTGAGAATTAATCCACTGGGCGATGGTGGGCGTGCCCTCAATCTTGAGCTTCATCAGCTGGAACTCCGTACCTCTGAGTTGCTCCTCGGCGGCCAGGAAGTAGCGCGAGTCGGTCCACAGGGCGGCGCTGTCAAGCGTGACGACGGCCGTTCCGGCAGAGCCGTCGAAGCCGGAAATAAACTCACGACCCTTCCAGTGGTCGGGCACGTATTCGCCCTGATGGGGGTCGGTACTGGGGAAGATAAAAGCGGCCAGTCGTTCGCGCCGCATCACCTCGCGGAGGTCTTCTAATCGTTGTTTGATGTTGTTCATAGTCATTGGTTTATTATATTGACAATAGTTGCTATCCGCCGACGACAGTCCTGAGTCCGAAGGCCTCAAACTGCTGGCGACAGCGCTGCAGGGTGGCCTCGGTCGGCGTAGCCATCGGAATGGCCTGCGGGTTATACTGGCTTCCCATGCGGAGGTGTTTGTCCTTGCCGACGTCATGGTAGGGCAGCAGGTGGAGAGACCCGCCCCCGACCCCTCCCTGTGAGGGAGGGGAGTGAAGAGACTGGAGGAAGCGGGCGGTGGCCTCGATGTTCTCCTCGTCGGCATTGACGCCCTCGATGAGGGGTATGCGTATCCAGAAGGGCACGCCGAGGCGGGCCACGAGGCGGATGTTGCTGAGTATCAAGTCGTTCGATACGCCCGTATAGCGGCGGTGCTGCTCAGCGTCCATCAGTTTAAGGTCAACGAGCAGCAGCTCACACTCGCCGGCCACGGTCTCGACGACGTCAGCCTGGGCGTAGAGGGTGGTGTCAACCGTGCGGTGCAGGCCCCGCCGCCCCAGCTCGCGCAGAATCTCCAACGCCGACTGAGGGTGCATCAGCGGTTCACCGCCGCAGAGGGTGACGCCGCCGCCACTGTCGGTCATTACGGCGCGCTCCTTCTCGACCTCGGCCATCAGTTCGTCGAGCGTATAACGGCGGCCGCAGACCTCCAAGGCCCTGGTGGGGCACTCGTCGGCGCAGCGGCCGCAGACCGTACAGCGGCCGGCGTCGCTGACGATGCCGTCGGGCGTCAGCCGCAGGGCCTGCTCAGGGCACACGGCGACGCACGTCTGGCAACCGATACACTTCGACCGCTTATAGAGCAGTTGCGGCTGTGGACTCCAACCTTCGGGGTTATGACACCAGACGCAACGGAGCGGGCACCCCTTCATGAAGAGTGTCGTGCGGATGCCCGGTCCGTCGTTGATGGCATAGCGCTTGATGTCAAAGATGTAGTCCATAGTTGGTTTACTTCGAATAGTTCACTGGTTATTGAGCGTGAAAGAGAGATGGTGCCACCGATGCAGCACGTAGATGATGGCGGCTTCGGCAACATAGGCTATCAGGTAGCTGTACCACAAGAGGTGTGGGGCATACCTGGACACGACCCATAAGACGGGGATGACCGCCAGCGAAAGGGCAAAGGAGATGAACAGTGCCATGTGGTGATGGCCATAGAGCTTATAGACAATCATGAGCACGTAGATGTAGCAAAAGGGAATGAAACTGAGAGCAAAGATGCGCAGGGCGTCGTCGGTCTCGGCGATATAGTCGGGATGGTCGGCGCCAAAGAGTGCTGCGATGGCCTCAGGGTCTATCCACACGAACAGGCAGGTGACGGCCATGGCTACGGTAATGAAGCGCAGCGACTTACGCAGCACGAGGCGCAGGCTATCGGTATCGCGGCGCCCAACCTGTATGGCGCCCAACGACTGTAGTGTCTGACACGTGCCTGAGAGGAAGAGATTGTAGACCTGCAGCAGGTTCATGCAGACGGCAAAGGCGAAGATGCCTGCCTGTCCCAGGGTGGAGAGTACGATCCTGTTGGCCGAAAACAGCAACAGCGTCAGGCTGATGGAGGCGACGGCGAGTGGTGCGCCCTGGGAGAGAATACGGCCCACCCCCGACCCCTCCCCAAGGGAGGGGAGACAAAAACGTAGCCTCGCAAGACTCCCCTCCCTTGGGGAGGGGCTGGGGGTAGGCATCCAATGCGTGAGCAGGATGGCGATGCCTACGAGGTGGCCCACGACGGTGGCTGCCGACGAACCTGTGATGCCCCACCCGAACCACTGTATGAATACAATGTCGAGGCAGAGGTTCAGTACATTGTCAATGATGACCGCCAGGGAAACCAGCCGGGGCTGACCGTCGACACCCACCATCGTGGAAAGGCCCCACATGAGGATGAAGGCCGGATTGCCGAGCAGCAACACCTGCGCATAGTCGCGCGCCAAGGGGAGAATCTGCTCATTGCTGCACAGCAGGCGGGTGGTGCCGTCGATGAAGAAGACGCCGGCAAAGAGCGCCAGCAGCAGACCGAGACCTACGCTGAACGTGAGTGACAGCGTGAAGTAGCGGCGCGCCAGGGGGATATCCTTCTGTCCCAGAGCATAGGCCACCAGCATCCCTGCACCCGCGTTGATAAGCAGGTGCAGGGTAAAGATAAACTGGTTGATGGGCTTCGACAGGTTGATGGCGCTGACACCGTCGGCACTGATGAGGTTGCCTACGATGATACCGTCGACCACGTTGCCCAGGCAGCCGGAGAGGGCCACAAGGACGTAGGCCCAAAGGTAGTTGTAGAACTGTTTATTTAATTCAGAATTCATAATTCATAATTACTCCTCAAAGAATCCGAATCCGCCTAAGGCCGTGAGCATGCGCTCCACATAGTCCCACGACGTGGGGCTCCAGCTGAAGCCGAGACGATAGAGCACCTGCGTGGTGTAGTCGTTGTCGCGCGCCACGTCGCTGGTCTTCTGTCCGTGGGCCATGTCCTGATAAGCCAGCAGCGAGGCCAGTTGCCGTGCCTTCTGCGGGTCGTTCTTGGCCTGGTCCATGGCTTCGGCAAAGTCCTCCTGCTCCACGAAGCGTATGCCGTCGCCGACAGCCGTCAGTCCCATGAGCACATCGCCGAGGAACTGTCCGTGGATGTTGTAGGGATGGAAGACGGTGCAATCGCGCGGCGTAGTGGCCAGCAGGACGATGGCACGACTCACCTCGTTGATAGGCGAGAATTCCACGCGCTTGTTGCGCATGGCGTAGGGGCAGCAGCCCAGCATATTGTAGACCTTGATGCGCCCCATGAACGAGTTAGTCGAGAAGTTGGCCTGGAACTCGCCGTCGGTCGAGCGTGCCGCCAGGTTGCCTACACGCATGATTTTGGCACTCAGTCCGTGCAGGGCCACGGCATCGAGGATGAGGCGCTCGGCCATGAACTTTGAATAGATATACTTGTTGCCGAGATACTGGCCCATATAGAGGCGCTGCTCAGTGAAAATCTCGCCCCCGTTTGCTCCCGATTCTACCCATAGGCCACGGGTGCTGGCGGTAGAGACATGCACCAGCTTGGCGCCCGTCTGTATACAGAAATCCACACAACGCTGCGCTCCGCCGATGTTCACGTCTTCTATCTCGGTGCCTTCGGCGAAGTGCTTTACGATTGCGGCACAGTTGAAGACTGTATCGATGGTGGTGGCGACACTGTCACCACAAACGGAACGAAGATCGCTGGTAACGTCGCCGAGGACGACATGGAGACGATGGCCAAACAGCTGCTTAAAGGACTCTGAGAAGTAGTAGAAGAGAAGGGTGCGCAGTCGCCGCTCGGCAGCCTCCTGCGTCTTGCCGCGCACCAGACAGTAAATGTTCTCGGCTTCAGAGTGGATGAGCTCGTACAGGATGTGGATGCCCAGATAGCCCGTGGCACCCGTGAGCAGCACATTGCCCAGTGGCTGGCGCTCGCCGTGGCGGAAGGTGTCGATGGTGTTGAGCTGCAGCTGGTTGTCGATGGCGGTGTAGTCAAAAGCGGCGACGGGATCATCAGACGGCGCAGCGGCGGTTTCGCCGGTAATCAGCGTGGCCAGCAGGCGTGGCGTGGGGTTGGCAAACACATCGCCATAGGCCACGTGGAGTCCGGCCTTGTCGGCCTCGATGATGACGCGTGTGACGACGAGCGACGTGCCGCCGAGCTCAAAGAAGTTGTCAGTAGCCCCCACCCTGTCCATCTGCAGGATGTTGGCAAAGATGTCGCAGAGGGTGCGCTCGGTGTCATTGGCCGGGGCTACGTATGCCGAGCTGACGGCCAGCTGCGGCTCGGGCAGGGCCTTCACGTCGGTCTTGCCGTTGGGTGTCATCGGCATCTCCTTCAGCTGCAGATAAGCCGTGGGCACCATATACTGCGTCAGGCTCTTCGAAATCTCAGCCTTCAGGTCGGCGGGGGCAATCTCGCGGTCAGCGGTGTAGTAGGCACAAAGGTGCTCCTTGCCGCCTATCTGGTGTATCATGATGACCACCTTCTTCATGCCCTCCACCCTGAGCATGACGTTCTCAATCTCGCCCAGCTCGATGCGCAGGCCGCGGAGCTTTATCTGATGGTCGGTACGCCCGAGGATGAGCACATTGCCGTCGGACAGCCACTTGGCGTAGTCGCCTGACTTATAGATGCGCATACCGTGGTAGTCGACGAAGCGCTCGCGGGTCATGTCGTCGAGGTTGTTATAGCCGCGGGCCACGCCACGTCCGCCGATGTAGAGCTCGCCGACGACACCGGCCGGGAGTTCGTTGCCGTCGCTGTCGACGATGAACTCCACGACGTTCAGCTGGGGCTTACCCACGGTGACGATGTCCGCATGAGTGAGCTCGGCGTTGTTCGAGGCGACGGTAATCTCCGTCGGACCGTAGCAGTTGAAGATGCGCGCTTTGGTGACGCTGCGCATCTTGGCCAGCAGCGACTCGCTGAACTTCTCGCCGCCGGCACGACAGATCTTGACCTGACTGATAGCCTGGCAGAAGTCGTCGCTGGTGAGCCAGGTCTGCCAGCGCGAAGGTGTGCCGCTGACCATATTGATGTGCTGCTCGTTGATGAGGTGTGCCAGGTCGAGCGGATTGTTAGCCTGCTCCTCGGTGGCGAGGATGAGCGTCTTGCCGTTGTAGTAGGCCATGCCGATGTCCTGCAAGGCAGCGTCGAAGGATATGGTGGTGACGCTGAGTATGCGCGTGGCATCAGTGAGCACGGCGTTGGCAAAGACGTTGGCCGGATGGCCGTAAAGGTAGTTGCAGATACCCTCGTGACGCAGCATGACGCCCTTCGGGCGACCTGTGGAGCCGCTGGTATAAATAAGGTAGGCGAGGTCGTCGGGGGTGATGTTGGTTGCGACTGGGTCGCAACATACCGAATCGGAGAGTAGCGTCTCCACATCGACGGCCTTGTCAGCAGGGACGGCAGCGAGCCTGATTCCCGCTGGCGCGCCTACCCGTAGCCTTTCAGCAGTGGTGATGATGTAGCGGGCCTCGCTGTCCTCTAAGATCAGTTTCACGCGGTCGGCAGGATAGTCGGGGTCGCAGGGGATATAGGCGGCTCCGGCTTTCAGCACACCGAAGAGGGCGAGAATAAGGCGGCTGGTGCGCGGCAGCAACAGGGCTACGCGGTCGCCCTCGCCAACACCGCGCTGGCGCAGGCCGTTAGCAATGCGATTGGTCAGGAGGTCCATCTCCCGGTAGCTATAGGTGGCGTCGCAGGCCACCAGTGCCTCCTGCTCGGGCTGTGTCTGTGCGAAGTGGGCGATACAGTCGTGGAAGAAGCGGAAAGGCGCTTCGCCCGTGGCAGTCTGCCGCAGACCGCCCAGCTGCGCCTCCTGGTTCTTGCTGACGATGGAGAGGTGGCGCACCTTAGAGGCGGGCTGCGCCATCATGTGGTCTGCCACGGCGGCGATGCTCTCGGCCAGGGCCTCGCCTAAGGCCGGCGAATAGAGGGCATCGTCGTACTGCACGACCACACCGCGCGTCTCTATCTTGATGTTGATCTTAAACTTCGGGACGTTGAGTTCCAGCAGTTCCTGGCCGACGATCTGACCGCCGACCTTGTATTCCGACAGCACGCCCACCTGATAGGCGTAGGCGATGGCAGGCCGGAAACCATAGTCGGAGGCGATGCGTGCAAAGGGATAGTCCTCGTGGCGCAGCGTCTGGTCGAAGGTGTCGCTGGTCTGTTTCAGGAACTCGCCGACGCTGACGTCGTCGATATTGAGACCGAGGGCGAGGGTATTGACAAACATACCCACCGTGTCGGCAATCTTCAGGTTCGAGCGTCCACTGCTCACGGTGCTGAGGTAGACCTCGCGGTTGTTGGTATAGCGCGAGACGACGTAGGCCGTGGCAGCAAGGAAGAGGTGAGCCGGTGTGATATTCTGCTGGCGGCAGAAGTCGGCAGCCTTCTCAGCGTCGAAGGGACAGACAGCCTCGCCGATGAAGCCCTGGCTGTCGGTCTTGGGCAAGTCGGCGGGAATCTCGCTGGCCCCCTCGCAGGTCTGCAGTTTCTCAGCGAAGAACTGCTGCGAGGCCCGGAAGGCTTCCGTGTCTTCGGCCTTCTGCTGGTCGGCCACGAAGTCGAGGTAGGTGTAGGTCTCGCTCTCGATGGCAGAACCGTCGAGCGCGCTGCAGAGCTGGCGGATGAACAGGTCGGCAGAGCCACCGTCGAAGAGCAGGTGGTGGACGTCCATCAGCAGTGCCACGCCCTCACCCGTCTTCACCACCTCGAAGCGGTAGAGGGGCGCCTTTTGCAGGTTGAAGGGCTGCACGAACTCATTCTTATACGCCGACAACTGCTCGGTGCTCATCTCGCTGACGGGTATCTCTACGGGTACGGCGCCCTCTGTGGTCTGCATAATCGTATCGCCGCTGGCGGTGAAGTGCACATGCAACTCAGGATGGCTCTCGACGACCCGTTTCACGGCATCAACCAGGCTACCGGCCTCGGTCGATGCAGGGAAGGTGAGCATATACGGGATGTTATAAATAGTAGAGGTGGGATTCTTCAGACACTCGAAGTAGACGCCCGTCTGGGCGTAGGAGAGGGCAGCCCCCCCTACGGCCCCCGAGGGGGCTTCTTTTGTTTTGCTGTTAAGGGAAGTGCCTATGGGGTCCCCCTCGGGGGACGAAAGGGGGGCTTTCATCATCTCATTGAGAATCTCATTCTCTATGCTCTGTATGGAACCGCTTTTCACCAAGGCCCTCGAATCGAGCGTCACGCCGAAGCGCTTGTTGACCTGTACGGCGAGCTTGATAGCCGAGATAGACGTCAGGCCGACGTAGCCGAGGACGGTGGTAATGCCAAAGTCGGTGCTGTTGACGATAGCCGAGATCATGTCCTTCAGTTCCTGCTCGAGGACGTTCAGCGGAGCGCTCTCAGCATCCTGCGCCACTGTCGCAGCACGCATGACGGGCTTCGGCAAGGCGCGCTTGTTCACCTTCTGGTTCTGGTTCAGCGGAATGGCGTCTATCTGCATCGTGGCGGCGGGCACCATGTAGGGGGGCTTCTGGTCGAGGATGAAGTTGTTGAGTGCCTCGATGTCAATCGGTTCATCGCCGACGATGTAGGCCGCAATGAACTTGCCATTGCCTCCCTGCTCGTCAAAAGCCTGGACGGTGGCGTCCTTGATGCCGGGGAACTCACGGATGACGGCCTCAACCTCCTTCAGTTCGATGCGGAAGCCGCGTATCTTCACCTGTCCGTCGCGGCGGCCCACAAACTGGATATTGCCGTCGGGCAGGTAGCGCACGATGTCGCCCGTGCGATAAACTCTATAATATCTAGAGTCTCTAGAATCTCTAGAATTTCTAGAGACGAACGGATTGTCGATATACACCTCGGCAGTCTTCTCCGGACGGTTCAGGTAGCCGCGGCTCACCTGCGGTCCGCTCACCCACAGCTCACCGGCAGCGCCGACGGGCAGTCGGTGCCCCTGGCCATCGACGATATAGAGGCGCATGTTGTCGAGCGGCCGGCCGATGGGGATGTCCTTCAGCTTCTTCTCTACCTGGTAGGTGGTGGTGAAGATGGTACACTCCGTGGGACCATAGACGTTGTAGAACTTGTAGCCCGTCGGCGGAGTGATGCTGGCCAACTTCTCGCCGCCGGTAGAGAGGTACAGCAACGAGTGGTTCTCAATGTTCGAGGCGAACTGGAATCCCACCTGTGTCGTCATGAACGAATGGGTGATGTGCTCACGCTCGAAGTACTCGTTCAGCGCTATGAGGTCCAGACGGATTTCCTCGGCGATGATGTGGACAGTGGCGCCGCAGGTCAGGGCGGGATACATGTCCATCATGCAGGCGTCGAAGCCGTAGCTGGCGTAGGCCGCCACGTTGTGCTCTGGTTTCAGGCCATAGAAGCGCTGATACCAGTGGCAGAAGGTGACGAGGTTGCCGTGTGTCAGCTGGCAACCCTTGGGGATGCCCGTAGATCCGCTGGTATAAAGGAGGATGAAGAGACTTTGAGGTGAGAGGTGAGAGGTGAGAGATTACCTTGCAAGCCCTTCAAATCTTTCGTCAGCAGCACCTCGCCATGATATTCGTCTACAAGGTCGCGCAGCACTTCGTCAGCAATGAGGAGTTTGGCATTGGCGTCCTGCATCATGAAGTTCAGACGCTCCTTCGGATAGCTGGGGTCAAGGGGCTGATAGGCGCAACCGGTCTTCAGCACGCCCAGCGAAGCGATTGCCATCCACTCGCAGCGGGGGATGAGCACCGACACCACATCCTCCAGACCCAGGCCCATTGAGGCAATATAGCCGGCTATGCAGTCGCTCATCTCGTCGACCTCGGCGTAGGTGTAACGCTTGTCCTTATAGACAACGGCAACGTTATCGGGCGTGGCCTTAGCCTGACGGCGGAACAGCGAGACGATGGTCTGCGTATTGTCGTACTCGACATCGGTGTGGTTGAAACCGTCGAGGGTGGCTATCTGCGCGTCGGTGGCGATACTGATGTCACGCAGATACTCATGGCTGAGGAAGCCCTCTACCACGGCCTCATAGCTCTCCAGATACTGGCTGATGAGAGCCTCGCTGTAGGCATCGGCGCTGTACTCTGCCTCAATGGCGTAGCGGCCGTCGCGCTGGTAGGCCTTCAGATAGACGGGCACCTCGCGCGTATTGTTGTTCAGGCGCTGGGCTGTCATCGGCTTGCCGCACAGTTCAAGGCTGTCGAAGAGCGTCCCGTGCCAGGCAAAGAGCGTAGCGGTCTGCAGTCCGAGGTCGGTCACGACGTCGGCGTAGCTGTAGGCATCATGCTGCCGCTGAGCCGTCATCTGGTCCTGTCCGGCCTTGAGGAAGTCGAGCACGGTCGTATCGTTGCTGAACTTGGCATACACGGGTAGCGTCTTCACCAACATGGCGACGGAATGGGCCAAGCGCTTGTCGGCACGGCCGTTGTGGATGGTATTGAACAGCGCCTCGTGCTCGTTGTTGAACTTGGCGAGCAGGTAGCTATAGGCTGCGGTGAAGAAGGTACTCTTGTAGATGGCGTGAGCGCGGCAGAAGTCCTCGACCCGGGCCGTGGCCGTGCCGAGCGTCCGCGTCATCAGTTCCTCCTGCGGTTCCCCTCCCTCCTGGTCGGGCAGCAGCGGACTGTAGCAGTCGCCGCAGTCGAAGTTCTGGGCATACCACTGCTTGGCCTCATCGAAGGCTGGCGACCGACGCGCCTCAGCCTCCGCCCTGGCGACATCGCCAAGGGTCAGTTCCTCTGGCTGCAGCGGGCTGCCGGCATAAGCCTTTTCGATGTCGGCCAAGAGCACCTTGCGCGAAGTGCCGTCGCTGATGATATGGTGAATGTCCTGCAGCAGGTAGTAGTGGTCAGCATCGTGCAGCAGGTGGATGCGGAACAGCCGGTCGCCGCTGATGGCGAAGGGCTGCACGAACTGTGCCTTCACGGCCTCGATGTCGGCCGTTTCCTCCACGCTGAGCGTAAACGTCTCACCGTCGTCGACGGTCTGCATGGGTTCGCCGTCGTCGCTCAGTGTGATGCGGGTGAAGAGCGTCGGGTGGGCCTTCACGGCCGTCTCTACTGCACGACGCAGCTGCTCGCCGTCGAGGGCGCCGTCCATTATATATAAATAAGGTATATTATAGCACGGCTCACCGTCGTGTGCCATACACTCAGCATAGATGCCGTACTGTGTCTTGCTTAAAGGTGCTTGTGTGGTCATAAGTTTTTGTTTTTATTGTTGATTTACCATTTTGCGGAAAAGAGGCGGGGCATGATGTTCACCGAGAGCCAGGCCCAGCGCAGACTGCCGTCGCCGCTGGCACGCTTCAGGCGCTCCATCGTTTCCGTACCCGTCATGTAGGAGTAGCCTGCCGACACCCGCACGTCCTTGAACACGGAATAGGCAGCCTCCAGCTCGACCTCATGGCCGAGTGTGCGGTTGAGGCCTTCAAGGTGGGTGCCCGTAGCGAGGTAATGGTAGGTTGCCTTGAAACTCAGGCGCTTCAGCGGACTGTAGGTGCCGCCGATGTAGGCATTCTGCAGACCCGGCGTAAAGCCGTTGACATAGGTGCTGAGATAGAAGAAGTCCATGGCGCCATAGAACTTATGGTGGGAGCCGTAGACCGGGTTGAAACCCTTGTTCACCTCATGGCGCGGCATGCCCAGGCCGCCCTTGTTCACCACGGCCACATAGTCGTCGCCGCTCAGATAGTCGAAGCCTGCCCTTGCGCTCCAGTGGTCGTTGGGCGTCCACTCCGCCTTGACGGCCGCCATCCACGCCTGGAGCTTCGCATTGTTTTCATCGTGGCCGGCCTGACGGTAGTAGGAGCCCTCGAGGGAGAAGTTGCGCGGGGCGTACTTCGCGTAGGCACCCCAGACGAGCTGCCACTCGGTGTGGGCGGCATTTTCCAATACCCCATCTTTCTCACCGGCCTGCATGCCGATGTTCATCATGAGCAGCGAGAAGCCCAGCGGCACCTTGGGAACATCGTAGTGGTACCACACGGTGTGCATAGTCTTGTAGGGTCGGCTGCCGCCTGAATAGTAGGAGCCCGGCGAGCCGAGGGCACGCATATTTTGGTTATAGGCCAGAAGGGCATGCACCTTGTGGCCGTGGCCCTCATAGCCCAGGCGCAGGGCGTCGTGGGTCATGGAGGCCATCACCCAGTCGTCGGAGCCTACGATACGCTCGTCGTCGTACTTCAGCGCCAGACGGCCCAGCTGGGCGAACAGCCCGTTCGGGGCCGTCACCTTGCCCCAGGCTTCATAGACGCTGGTGCTGGCAGAGCCTTCGTGCCCCCAGGTGCCCACATGCTGGATGCTGGCCTTGGCCTCCAGCCAGTCTCGCCGGTAGCCAAGGCTGAGGCGCTCGCGGTCGAGGATGAATGCCGACCTGTCGGCAGACGCCGGGTCATCAGCGTCTGACGTCATGCCGCCATTACGAATCTCGCCTCGCGAGAGCAACTGCAAGTCGGCCGTGAAGAGTGTGTCCTGCGCCAGCCCTTGCAGCGGCAGCAGTGCGAGCAGTGCCAGCAATTGTTTCATGAGAATTCAAACAGGTTAATAAATCCGGTCAGCTTGAAGACATTCTTGATGTCGTCGTTCATGCCGCTGATGATGACGCGACTGCCGCCGCTCTTGGCACCCTTCAAGATACTGATGAGGATGCGCAGTCCGCTCGAGGCGATGTATTCCAGCTGCGTGCAGTCGATGGTCACGTCCTTGCCGTTGGCCGTAAAGAGGGGCTGCAGCGTCTTCTCAACGTCGGCGGCAGCGGCCGTGTCAAGTTCTCCTTCAAGGGTTACGAGGAACTTGTCCTCCAGTTCTTCAATCGTTGCGTTCATAATCTTTTTTGGTTTTTATGTTTATCTTTATATTCTTTTCATGAGGGTGAGCGTGTTGCGCCCGTCTATGCGCTCGTAGTTGATGAAGTCCATCAGCTCGCGCGTCAGCAGTATGCCCAGTCCGCCCACGGGCCGCTCCTCGGCCGAGAGCGTCGTGTCGGCACCGGCAGCCTCGGTGGGGTTGAAGGCGATGCCCGTGTCGGTGATGACAAACTTGAGGCGGCTGCCGTCGAAGGTGGCGCGCACGGTGACGTCGCCCCGCTGTCCGGCCGGATAGGCATACTCCATCACGTTGACCACAGCCTCCTCGACCGCCAGTCTGAGTTTCGGGGCAAGGGGCTTGCCAATGCCGAGGCGCGCGGTGACGTCCTTAAAGAAGGTGCCGAGCCGGGCCACCTCCTTCACGTCGTTGCTGAGCGTGATCTGTTCGTCGAGGGTCAGCACATTCTCCGACGGCGTGAAGCGGACGGCGAGCAGCGTCAGGTCGTCGCTCTGCTCCGTCTCGCCGGCAAACTGCCCGACCTCGGCGACAACCTTGTCGACAATCTCCTCTGGGGTGGCATCGGCACACTGGCCCAGCAGCGCTTCGATGTGCCCGAGGCCGAAAAAGTCGCGACTGGCATTGCGGGCCTCTGTCAATCCGTCGGTATAGAGGAAGATGGTCGAGCCGGGCTGCATCGTCACCGTCTGCATCTGGAACTTGAAGTCATCGAACAGGCCGATGGGGATGTTGGGCGTGCAGTCGAGCTTCGTGAGCTTGTCGCCAGCCATCAGGTAGGGCACCTCATGACCGGCATTGCAGTAGTGCAGACGCCCCGTAGGCAGGTCGAGCACGCCGATGAACAGCGTCACGAAGATGTTCGAGGGGTTTTTGCGGCAGGCCGTCTGGTTCATGTGCTCCATGATGCGGGCGGGGTCGTTCTCGCGCGAGCCGATGTTGAAGAAGAGGGTCTGCGTGACGGCCATGATGAGAGCCGCCGGGACGCCCTTCCCGCTGACGTCGCCGATGCAAAAGAAGAGCTTGCCGTTGCGGATAAACACGTTGTAGAGGTCGCCGCCCACGGCCTTGGCCGGTATCAGCCGGCCTACCACCCCCACCTCGCCGACGTCCTTGAGCGTCGGTTCGGCCTCAGGCAGCAGCGCCTGCTGTATGCCGTTGGCAATGCTGAGCTCGGCGTCGATGCGCTTCTGTTCCTCCACCTTCTCCTCCAGCAGCCGGTTGGTGTTCTTCACCGTCTTCTCCTGGCGGGCGAAACGCCACACCACATAGAGCAGGACGGCAAAGGCGGCGAGCATCAGCACGAGCAACCAGAGGCGCAGGTGCGCCAGCGGAGCGTAGACCTCGTCGTCGTAGCACACCACGGCAATCGTCCAGTGGGGCGTACCGCGCATTTTGGCGTAGAACACCGTGCCGGCGCGCTCCTTTGAGTCAAAGTTGACCACCGTGCTCCGTCCGCTGTTGCTCTTGTGACGGGCCACGGTGCTGTCGGTGATGAGGCTGTAGATGTGCTGCTGCATGTCGTTGCTGATGAGCGTCGTGTCGGGGTGGATGACGAGATCGTTGGACTCGGTGAGCACGAGGATGAACGACGAGGGGTAGATGTGGCGGTTGTTGATGGTGTCAGAGAGCCACTTCACGTCAACATCGACGCCGGCGAAGCCCGCCTTCCGGCCGGCACGGTCGCGCATGGGCAGGAAATAGCTGGTGACCAGCGCATGGGCGCCGTCCTTGTCGTAGTAGGGACCTACCCAGCTGCCCCCGTCAGACGAGATGGCCTTTTCGTAGAAGTCGTACTTCGTGTAGTCGTGGCTCTCGCTGGCTATCTGCGACGTCACCACCTCGCCCGAAGGCAACCGACGGGCATAGACCTCGAAGAGGCGTCCCTTCTCGGGATAGTAGTAGTAGGGCACGAACCCCACGGCGGCACCCGTCAGATGGGAATTCAGCTTGACGAATCTGTCCATCGTGATGAAGGCAGAGTCGGGCTGGTCGATGTGAGCCTCCACCTTCCACATACAGTTGTGCAACAGGTCCTGCGCGTCGTTGAGGTTGCTCTTGATGAGTATGGCCTTCAGGGTCAGCTCGCTCTCGGCGCGCTTCTCCAGCTGGCCCTCCATGTACTGACGCGTCAGCAGGTACTGCACGCCTGAGATGCCCTCAATCAGCAGTGCCGCGAGGATGACGACGAACAGTCCTCGCCACTTCGGAACCGTTATGTTGAATTTCGGAGTCATGGCTGTCGGTCTTAATGTGTTGGTCTGTAACTGATGGCCAGCAGCGTCAGGTCATCGCTCTGCTCGGTGTGGCCGGCGTATTGCTTCACCTCGCTGACGATGGTGTCGACCATCGTCTTGGGGGGCATGTTGTTCAGGCGGGCTATCAGCTGCATGGCGCGCTGGCGCCCGAACAGCTTGTGCTGGGCGTTGAGGGCCTCGGTCAGTCCGTCGGTGTAGAGACAGATGGTGTCGCCCGCCTCAATCGTCGTCTGCTGCATCTCGTACTCGAAGTCGTCGAGCACGCCGATAGCCATGTTGGGCATGGCGTCGAGCGGCTTTCCGGCGAGCAGCGGCCGCTCGTGCCCGGCATTGCAGTAGCTGAGTTGCCCCGTCTTGATGTCGAGCACGCCGATGAACAGCGTGACGAAGATTTCCGTCGGGTTGTTACGGCAGGCCGTGACGTTCAGGCGCTCCATGATGCGGGCGGGGTTGCTCTCCTGCGAGGCGACATTATGGAACAGGGTCTGGATGACGGCCATGATGAGTGCCGCCGGGACGCCCTTGCCGCTGACGTCGCCGATACAGAAGAACAGCTTGTCGTCGCGCATGAAGACATTGTACAGGTCGCCGCCCACCTCGCGGGCGGGAATCAGGCGCCCCTCGACCTCGACCTCGCCGACGCCCCTGAGCGACGGTTCGTCGAGGGGCAGCAGGGCCTGCTGTATGCCGTTGGCAATCTGCAGCTCGCGCTCGGTGCGCTGCTGCTGCATCAGGGATTCCTGTAATTTCCGGCCGTTGCGGGCAAAGAGCGTGATGATCAGCCCCAGCACCAGCAGACCGACCAGCGTCGCCCAGAAGATGTTACGCTGCATCGTTTCCAGGGCGCCGTAGGCCTCGTTGTCGTGTACGACGGTCACCATCATCCACTTCGGCTGGTGTTTCTTCCGGGCAAAGTACACATGGGCCGGCTGGCCGTTCTGCTCGTCGTAGAACTTGAAGCTGTGTACGTGGCCGCCCGACTCCTCCTCTTTCTCTACCGCCGGGTCGTTGATCATGGCGGCTATCTTCTTGGCCTGAGCCTTGGAGCAGATGCTGTCGGCAGGCGCCGACACCACGACGCCCTCTTCCGTCAGCACAAGGGTGTAGCTCGACGGGTGGAGCCGTATCCCGGTCAGCGTATTGCTGATCCAGCCCGTCGTGACGTCGATGCCGAGCACGGCCACCGTCTCGCCGCTGGCGTCGCGCAGGGGCAGCGAGTAGGTCACCACCTCGCTGGCGCCACCTATCTCGTCCATGTAGGGCAGACTCCATTTCAGGGTGTCGCCGTTGATGGCCTGCTTATAGAACTCCATCTGCAAATAGTCGTGAGAGGCCGACCCTATCTGGTCGACGACGACGGAGTCGCCCTGCCAGTGACCGTAAGGCTCAAACCAGCGGCCCTTGTCAGGATAGTAGTTTTCGCGGAAGGCCACGGCGGCTCCCTGCAGCTTGAGATTGCCATGCTTCACCAGGTCGCCGACCATCCGCGCCATATATTCCGGGTTGTCCAGGCGCTGCTGGGCGTGCCATATCTGGTTGGTGGCCTGGCCCACGATGGCATTCAGATTGCCGTCCAGACGCATGGCCGACGAGCGCAGCATGATGAGCACCTGCTTCTCGAGGTTGCTCTCCAGCACGTTACGTGTGTAGTAGTACTGTAGGGCGGCAATGGCCTCGAGCAGCACGGCAGCCAGGATGACAAAAGCCAACCCTGTACGTCTACCGTTCTTGGTAAACTGTCGTCTGACGTCTTGTTGCTCTTCTTGCATAAGTCTGAATAGTCTGTGTCACTACAAATCGCGCGTCAGCATGAGGCGGTAGTCCACCGGGGTCATGCCGATGGCATCCTGGATGCGCCGCTGCAGCGTGCGGACGTTCGAGAAGCCGGCCTCCTCGGCCACCACGGCAATCGTATAGTTGGGCTGCTCGCGGAGCAGGCGCAGCGCTTCGAGCACGCGGAGGTTGTCGATGTAGGCCTCGGGCGTGCGGTGTATGGTCTGGTGGCGGAAGAGCAGGTTCAGGCGGTTCTGGCTGACGCCCAGCAGCTCGGCCAGGTCGCGGGTCTCGAAGTCGGGGCGCAGGTGGGGCCGGTCCTTCTCCAGGCGCATCTCGATGAGCGCCATCAGCTGTCCGTCGTCGCGCAGGTCGGCATTGCGCTGCCGCTCAATGTTGCCGTTCATGATCTCGCGCGCCGCCTGTGTACGCCGGCGCAGCTCGACGTCGAACTCCAGCCGCTCTGACAGGTCGAGGTTGCGGCTCACCAGCCTCACCAACTCGTCCTTCAGCTGCTCCACCTCTGCCTTCAGCGAGGCGTTCTCCTCCTTTAGTCGTCTGACTTCCGCTTCGTCCATTCTTTTCTCTGCTTTTTTACGTATTTACTTTTCCAACACGAACAGCGGCATAAACCCGCTCAGCTCGAAGACCTCCTTCAGGTCGTCCTTCAGGCCCTTCAGCACGGCCTTGCGACCGTTGCTGCGGGTGTGCTTGTAGATTCTGAGCATGATGCGCAGTCCGCTACTTGAGATATAGTCAAGCTGCGTACAGTCAACGACGACGTCGCAATCGGTACGTTCAAATACCGGTTCCAAGTCGCGCTCGGCCCGCATGCTGGCCACATTGTCGAAATCGCCGCTGAGGGCGACTATGAGCCTTCCTTCTTGTTCGTTAATCGTAACCTTCAACATGATATCTTGTTTTAACCTTTAATTCATTTCTCTCACCTCTCACCTCTCACCTCTAAGCCTCTAAGCCTCTAAGCCATTTTCTCTATCCTGAGGACGTTGTGCCCGTCGAGGCGCTGATAGCTCAGCCTGTCGGTCATCTGGTGCAGCAGGATGATGCCCAGCCCGCCGGGAGGCCGCTCGTCGGCCGGCACCGTCAGGTCGGTCGGCGAATCCTGCGTCGGGTCGAAGGGCTGACCGTCGTCGTCGATGGTCAGCACCAGCCGCCCGGCATCCGTCGCCGCCCGCAGGGTAATGACAGTGGCCTGTCCGTAGTTGATGACATTGGCCACGGCCTCCTCGACGGCCAGCCGGAGGCGTTTTGCCTCCCTGCCGACAATCCCTGCCTTCTCAGCCGTCTGGGCCACAAAAGGCTGCAGGCGCTCGATGTCGTCCATCGTGGGTTTCAGTTCCAAGAGGTTCTGCATACTGTCAATGCTGTTATTGGGTACAAAGTTACGAATAATTAACGAAAGTTCCAAAACTTCTTCTCTTTTTTTACACATTTACCAGCCGACGGCCGTGTGCCACTGCAATTGGTGGATGTCCTGGTTGTACTTGGCGTAGTATTTGCCATACTGTCCGGTGGGGTCCTGGGGCACGAACATGCTCACGCCGTGGTACTTCTCGGGGGTCATTTCGAAGTCGCTGTAGACGTAGCGCCAGGTCATCATCGTTCTCCACCGCGTGGCGAAGCGCTTCTCGACGACGGCACTGTCGAGGGCCTGCCGCCACTGCCGGTATTCGGCCTCGGGCAACTGCGAGCGAAGGAAGTCGCCGGCGTCGTAGAAGATGTTGTACTCCTGGCGGTGCGAGATGTTCTTGTTGCTGTAGTTGTAGTGGATGAGGCCTTTCGTGTCAGCATAGCCGTTGCCGATCTTGGCCTGCACGGCGTCGAGGGCGGCGCGGGTGGCACTGGCCAGACGCTCCATCTCGCTCGTCTTGACCACTGAGAGGGGCAGACAGCCTTCCTCGGCGGCATGATACTTGTCGATGATCGAGGTGCTGAACGTGGTCTTCTCGAACAGGGCCGGCACGACCTCGTTGTAGGGTGCGCCACCAGCGGGTATCTCGGCCGGCGAACCGATGATGTAGTCGGCCGAGCGGCGCAGCTCGTACATCGTCTCTAAGCACATGAAGTTGCAGCAGTCGGCAAAGATGAACGTCAGGTGGGGGCCCTGCTCCAGCACGCGGGCCAGCGTGGGCACGTTCATCCACTTGGCACTGCCATAGATGTAGTTGCCTGAGTCGTGGCCGAAGCCGCGCGAGACGGGACGGTTGGGCTCTTCCTCGATGAGCCAGCCCGAGGAGTGGCCGCCCAGCACGAGGCCGTACTCACGGGCGGGATAGTGGTCGTAGGCGTAGCGCATCACCGGTTCCATCATGGCGGGGTCGCAGGCGTAGTTGCCGTTGACGCGGATGCCCAGGTCGTCGACCGACACGGAGTCCTTCACCTCGCCGTTCTCGATACGTGCCAGCCAGGGCGTGCGGCCCGACTGCATGGTGCGCACGAAGAGCAGCAGCGTGCCGCCGGCCATGTGCTTCGAGCCCTCCTTGATCTGGCTGACGTTCTTCTCAAGGTCGCCCGAGAGGTTGTTGTGGCCGGCCAGATAGACCAGCACGGTGCGGTCGGACTGGCTCTTCATGGCCCGCTTGGCATTATGCGTGCTCTGCATGTCGTCCAGGGCGTCGTCGTCGGATGAACAAGCTGTAAAGGTTGTCATTGCTGCGGTAAGGATGCTCATGAGCACCAGCTTCACCAGGTTCTTCTTTGTCGTCATAACTGTTTTCTGTTTTTTATTGTTTTACTTTTCACTTTTCACTATTCACTTTTCCCTTTTCTATGGTGCAAAGTTACTACAGTTTCGGCCTCGCGCCAACTTTCAGCGCGCTTTTCGCCACGAGTCGTTGCGACAACAGGCCGTAAGGGCGACAAAGCCCGGCTGCCGCCCCGATATCTGTCGCAGCCGTGGGGGCGGAAGCAAAAAAAAAGCTTCCCGGCGGGGGAAGCTTTTTCTTTGTGTGTGGGGGGCCGACGGTGGTCTGCCCGTTGCTGTATTACAGGTTGAACTTGACTCTGGCATCGTGGAGTCCCAGGTCATAGCGGTCGGCCAGCAGGATTGCCAGTTCGCGCTTGTAGGCGTTCTCCCACTTATACGAGGGTGAATCGGCGGTGAAGTTAGCCAGATGGGCCATCATCAGTGCGCGGTAGGCAGCCAGTTCAACCAGGGAGCGGTCATTGGGGTCGGAGGCATGCTTCTTGCCGAGGTCTATCATGCTATTGACGATCGACATGGGATACATATCGCGGAACCAACCAGTGTTCTCGTAGTAGATCTTGGGCCACATCAGCATATAGTTGGCCAGTATCTTAAGGTGATCCGTGGTGTTCTGCGGCTGGCAACCGTTCTTCTTGACGAAGGTCTGGTAAATCAGGTCCATGTCAATGGGCTTGCGCATGCCTTGGTAGTCGAGTCTGAATGCCTGGAAGGTCTGGTTCGTCATCAGCGTCTTTACCAGGTCTTCCCAGTTGCTTTTGTTGAGCTTGGCCCTGTGCTCGGCCTTCAGCTGCTTTTCGTAGTAGTTGTCCACGGCATAGAACACGTCGCGTATCATCTCCGTTGTGTCGGTGCGGGTCTCAAGGTTGGGCACCTCCTGCTTCACGCGGCGGTAGATGTCGTCCTCAGCCTGTTGGCGGTTGTAGCCGCGCAGGTCCATCAGCGTGTTCACTACTCGCTCGTATCCTGTGAGCGACAGCGAGTCGGTGTAAATCTTTTTCAGCAGGGCCTTGTAGCCTTCCTCCTTCTGCTTCTTTTCCTTGGCCTTGGGGCTCTCGTGCAGTTCATAATCCTTCAGGGCATCCTTCAGGTTCCAGTTGAACTTCCAGAGAATCCACTCAGTGTCGGTACCGGGAAGGAGGGGGAATACCAGCTGCTTGTCGGCCAGCTCATAGCCCAGCACCTCAAGCTTGGCGCCGATGACGGCGTTGATGGTGAGGCCAATCTTGCCCTTGGCACTGATGTCCTCCTGGGCAGGCGAGAAGTTACCGTCGAGTTGGGCACCCAGACGCGGGCCTACGCCGAGCTTCGGTCCGGCCAGTCCGTAGATCTTCAGGTCGCACACCAGGTAGAGTCCGATGCCGGCTTCGGCGTGCAGCTCAATGTGGGGGGGAATGAAGTCAAGGTCGTTAGCCTCTTCGTTGAAGTCGGTCAGGGGGTAGAAGCCGCGGCCGTCAGCCCAGCCGAAACCGGCCTTGAAGGTGTTGGCATACTCATATTTCAGGGTGGTCTCTACCGTACCGCTTACCTTAGCGTCGAGCTGCACGTCGAGGTGGGGGTCAGTAACGATGGCGACGGGCACCGGGCCAATCCAGAAGGTGAAGGTGTAGCCGCGGAACTTGAAGAGCTCCTTGCGGAACTTGTCCTTATCGAGCTCCCACTCCTTGGTGAAGCCCAGGGATACGCCTGCCTCGAAACCGAAGTTACCGTCGAGTCCGGCCTCAAACTTCTCCAGATAGGGGCTGGGGAAACACCACTTCCACTTCACGCCACCGTCGATGGTCAGGAAGTAGTTGATTCCGAAGTCGATCTTACCCCTGAAGGCGGCATAGACGCTGTCCTTGCTGCCCTTGCCCACGGCGAGGTTGAACTTCTTCTCCACTTCATCCTCGAAGGCGATGATGCGGTTGTGGCAGCCCCAGCGGGTGTTACCGTCGGCTATCTCGTCGGCGGTCATGTACATAAACTCGCCTTTCTCGGCAGCGCGGGTCTGGGCGGCACTGGGCTTGTCCTCCTCGGTGCTGTACTCCGTGTCGTAGCCGTAGGGGTCGGTCATGTGGACGTAGGCGGGGTGGATCGTCTCGTTGTCGTCGATGTACTTGGCTGCGTACTCGGGAATGTTGTCGCCGGCGGCGCGTGTCTTCACGGCGCCAGCGTCCTTGTTGACGTAGATGTCGGTCATCAGGTTCAACTTCTTGTTGCCCACGATTTCGGCAACCGTGGCCGGTACGACGTCAACGATGTAGCGGTCGCCAACCAGCTGCTCGCTTGTGGCCTTGCGGATGTAAGGCAGGCCCTCTACCTTGTGCCAGATGCCCATCGGGTGGTTCACAAACGTCTTGATGCCCATCTTGTCGGCGTAGGCCTTGCTGATGCTCAGCTGTGTGGTGTCGGCGTTGAGGATGACCACGTCGTCGGCGTTATCGAAATTTTGGAAGGTCAGACCGTAAGCCTCGAGCAGGGCAGTGTCTGCGCCCTCGGGGATGTCCTGGTTGTCGTTGGGGTTGTCAATCTCGTCAGTGCAAGATGCGAAACCGAATGCGATGATACCTGCGGTAAGCGTGCTCATGAGCACCTTCTTTACCAAAACTGAAATTTTCTTCATAATTGTTTTTGTTTTTTTGATTATTATTTATTTTATTATTTTTTATTCGCGTTTGGGGTTGTCCTTTTTTTGGTCAGTAAGGACAGTGACTGAAATGGTGTAAGCATCTGATTGATGCTGAGTTATAACCTTCTTATATTTTGTTCGTCTCAGTAAGTCAAGGATCGCTGTTTTGTCTGATTGACGATGCAAAGGTACGGCGGTTTTTGCCACCTTCCAAGAATTATTTTCTTTTTTGCTCCGAGTCGTTGCGACAACCGCCCAATACCGCGACAAGGTAGGACCACCCCCCCAGAAAAGTGTCGCAATGAGGCAAAAAAAAGGCCAAAATAAGCACAAAAAGGCGGAAGAGGCCCGTTACGCGCGCGCACAAAAATAAAAAAGTATCCGTCACATCAGTCACTCCTTTATATCCCATTGACAATCATGTGATTACGGGGTGACGGATGACGGTGACGGATGACGGATGCAGAGTGTCCGGCGGCAGCACGGCGCGTAGATGTTGCGCTGACTATAAACGGCCTGAAGATTCACTGGCGGTGAATTATTGTTCACTGGCGGTGAATTTCTGCCAGCCTTGAGTGGCCGGACGACAGGCCGACGCAGCGGGAGCCACCAGCCGAGAAAACGGCATCCGTCATCCGTCACCACCATCCGTAACCCCGTAATCAACTCATTACGAGGCAGTTAGACAGAAAGTGACGGAATGACGGATGTGAAATTCAATTTCAGTTTGTCAAACTCCTAAATATCAGCGTTCTCGGTCCGGGCGATGATCTCGTTAGAGCAGGTCGACATCATCCGTCGTGCCATCGACAGCGAACAGCCCGAGCGCATCAACCGGTTGTCGCAGAAGGTGCAGCAGCTTCTGGGTGTCAGTCGGCGCGAGTCGGGCGATGAGTTCTTCCTGCGCCGTATCGTGCGCGACTATCAGTACTACGCTTTGGAGGAAATATAATCTTCAGATTGCTTCACAAGCCTCGCGCAACCACTCCACCTCATCACTGTCAAGATGCGGCGACAGCCGCTCGTAAACCGTCTGGTGGTACTGGTTCAACCAGTCGATTTCCTCCTGCGTCATCTGCTCACGGATGATGGGGCGTTTGTCGATGGGACAGAGCGTCAGCGGCTCAAACTGCAGGAAACGTCCGAACTCCGTCTCTTTGTAGGCCGTGATGAGCAGCGTGTTCTCCGTGCGGGCACCGCAGCGGCCGGCGAGATAGATGCCCGGCTCGTCGGTGATGGTCATGCCCTCAACGAGCGGGGCGGGCTTCCACTCCATGCGGAACTGGTGAGGCCCTTCGTGGACGTTCAGGTAAGTACCCACGCCATGACCCGTGCCGTGGAGGTAGTTCAGACCCTCGCGCCACATGGCCTCGCGGGCCAGGATGTCAATCTGCGTACCGCTGGCCCCGCTGGGGAATTTGCACAGTTCTATCTGGATGTGCCCTTTCAGCACCAGCGTATAGATCAGCTTCTCCTCGTCGGTCAGCGGTCCGAGGGCAATGGTGCGAGTGATGTCGGTGGTGCCGTCGAGATACTGTGCGCCGCTGTCGAGCAGCAGCAGTCCGCGAGGCTCCAGCTGGGCGTCGGTCTCGGGCGTCGCCTCGTAGTGGACGATGGCGGCGTGGGGGCCGTAGCCCGCTATCGTGTCGAACGACAGGTCGCGATAGAGTGGCTGCTCGGCGCGCAGTGCCGTCAGCTTGCGGTCGATGGACATCTCGGTCTTAGGCTCCGGACTCTCGTCGAGCCACTTCAAGAACTTAACCATGGCGATGCCGTCTTTCAGCATCGCCGACTTAAAACCCGCTATCTCAGTGGCGTTCTTGACAGTCTTCATCCGCTTCACGGGCGACTCTTCCTCCACCCGCTCGCGGGTGACAGCTTGATAGAGTGCATAGTTCACCTCGTCGGGGTCGAGCAGGATGTTATACTCGAAGTAGTCCTTCAAGCCACGGACGACATTCTCATAGTCGTCGACCTTGATAC
>JAFPVW010000172.1 GCA_017395215.1 Prevotella sp.
GCCACGCGGAAGCAGCCGTAGCCTCCGAGCTTCATCAGCACGCCGGCGTGCAGCATTGACACAGCCGTGGGTGCCGAAGCATGACCGTCGGGAGACCATGTGTGGAACGGGAACAGAGCACCAAGCACGCCAAAACCAATGAAGATGAAGGGGAAGAACACCTTCTGCATGTCCACCGGAATGTTGTGCAGGGCAGCAATCTCGTTGACGTTCATCGTCGTTGCACCCGAGAAGAAGTAGATTCCGAGAATACCGATAATCAACAGGGCCGAACCTCCCATCAGCATCAGCGTCAGCTTCATGGCAGCGTACTCCTTAGCACCGCTGCCCCAGACACCGATGAGCAGATACATCGGGATGAGGGCCACCTCGTAGAACATGAACATGGTGAACATGTCGGTACAGATAAAGAAGCCGAACACACCCGTCGAGAGCAGGGTGAACCAGAGGAAGTACTCCTTGGTAAGCGGCTTCAGCTGCCACGAGGCGAACGTTCCGGTAAAGACAATGATGCTCGACAGGAGCAGCATGACCACCGAGATGCCGTCGACACCGACAGAGTAAGCAATATTCAGCGGCTTGAACCACGGGGTAGAGGCCGCCAGCAGCATCTCGGCAGTATTGCCTGCAGCACGCTGCTGAATGAAATAGAATGTCAGCCAAATGGAGAGGGCGAGCAGAGCCACAGAGCCTGCCACCATCACGCCACGTACCTGATTGAGGTTGCGGGCAATCCACAATCCTAAAAGCATCAGGACGGGAATCAATACAAATAAACTTAATATATTCATATCTTTAGATTGCTAAAAGGATTAATGTTAATGCCACAGCACCAGTGAGGAACCAGACGGCATACTGACGGACATCGCCGCTCTGCCATACACGGATAGATTCGCCGGCCTCGTTGGTGCCCCAAGCTGCGAAGTTGAACGTACCATCGATGATGTGACGGTCGAACCAGGCAATAGGACGCGAGACGCAACGGAAGATAATCTTATGAGTGACAAACTGCCAAATCTCGTCTTGATAGAAACGCTTGTAGGCTGCGCGCCACAGTTTCGGGAACGTCGTGTACAGCTTATCGGCAATGGGCTGCTCCTCACCCTTATAAATATAGGTGGCGAGACAGATACTGCAGATAGCGATGACGGTGCTGACGGCTGCTACAGTAGCATCGAAGTGGATGGTGTAGTCGTGACCGTCGGCCGATACAAACGAGCCGAACGAACCGCCCCAGCCGAGGAAGCCGGCCAGCGTGGTGTAGATACCAACGCCAACAGTAATGACCGACAGCACAATCAGGGGAACGGTCATCGACAGCGGAGCCTCGTGCGGTGTGTGGTGCTCGTGAGCCTCTTTATTCTCAGTTCCCCAGAAGATACCGTAGTACAGGCGGAACATATAGAAGGCGGTCATGGCGGCAATACCCGTCATAATCCAACCTACCACCGGACTGTAGTTCATGCAGGCCGAGATAATCTCATCCTTTGAGCTGAAGCCCGAGAAGAAGGGAATACCGGCAATGGCCAAGCAGGAAATGAGGAACGTCCAGTGGGTCACAGGCATGTACTTGCGCAGACCACCCATCAGGGCCATCTCGTTGGAGTGGACGGCGTGGATGATACAGCCGTCACCGAGGAACAGACAAGCCTTGAACATAGCGTGGGTGAAGAGGTGGAACATACCAGCCAGATAACCTACGCTACCCGGATGCTCATGACCGGTAACACTCTCCGTGCAAACGCCGAGGGCCACCATCATGAACGCAATCTGCGAAATGGTGGAGAAGGCGAGCACACGCTTGATGTCGGTCTGGGCGCAGGCAAGGGCAGCGGCATAGAAGGCCGTGATGACACCCACCCAGACGATGATGCTCATGGCCTCGGGGGCATACTGAATCCACAGGGGGAACATACGGGCCACCTGATAGACACCGGCCACCACCATCGTTGCGGCGTGGATAAGGGCCGACACAGGCGTCGGGCCTTCCATAGCATCGGGCAGCCAGATGTGCAGCGGGAACATAGCCGACTTACCGGCACCACCGATGAACATCAGCGTCAGCGCCGTAGGCAGGATGAAGCCTCCGGCTGCAACAGCCTTGGCAGCATTGCCGGCAATGAACGGCGTGGTACCGGCTCCCATCACGATGTCGGCACCCTGACCGGCAAACGAGAACGAGAACGAATCGGTATAGAATCCGAAGATGAGGATACCCACGAGGAAGAAACCGTCGGCAAAGCGCGTCACGATGAATGCCTTCTTAGAGGCAGCTACAGCAGCGCCAAGCGGATAGTAGAAACCGATGAGCAAGTAGCTGCTGACACCCACCAACTCCCAGAACATATACATCTGGAAGATGTTGGTGGCGAGCACCAGTCCGAGCATCGACATTGTAAACAGGCTCAGGAAGGCATAGTAGCGCTGGAAGCCCTTCTCGCCGTGCATGTAACCGAACGAGTAGATATGAACCATGAACGACACCGTTGAGATGACGATGAGCATCATCACCGAGATGGGGTCGAGCATGATACCCATGTCGAAGTGCAGGTTGCCTAATGGGAGCCACGTGTAATTATAGGGCACGATGGTCTGGTAGACGCCGTCCACGCGGTCAGCACCGAAGTACTGGAAGGCGCAGTAGTAGGAGAGTATCGTGACCAGTGCCAGCGAGCAGGTACCGATAAGTCCTGCAGCCTTGTGCGACATCTTCATGCCGAGCAGTCCTAATACAAGGAACGAGAACAGCGGCAGAAGGAGTATGAAAATTGTATATCCGTATTCCATAATCTTAATTCTTCATTTCTGTGATACTGTCTACTGTGTCGCTCTTGAAGTTGCGGTACACATTGAGGATAATCGCAATGGCCACAGCCGACTCTGCCGCAGAGACACCGATGGAGAAGAGCGTCATGAAGAAGCCCTCGTTCAGACCGGGGAACAGCAGGCGGTTGAAGGCCGCAAAGTTGAGGTCGACGGCGTTGAGCACCAGCTCGATGGAGATGAGCATGGCAATCAGGTTGCGACGGGTCACAAAGCCATAGACGCCGATGAAGAACAGGAGTGCTGAGAGCACGAAATAACATTGTACGGGTACCATAGCTTAGTCCTCCTTTACTTTACGTGAAACAACGAGTGCGCCGATGATGCAGGCCAGCAGGAAGATGGAGATGAACTCGAAGGGGAGCACATACTGGTACTTCTCTGAGCCTACCAGGGCGTGACCGATGGTGCTCATGGGCACCTCGGCGTCGACCACGTCGGCAGCACGACAAATGAACTCATTCTTCAGGAAGATGAAGGCCACGGTGGCCAGTCCTACCACAGCGAGCACGGCGGCACCGATGGCCCGCGAGCACTTGATTTTCTCAACCATGCCCTGAAGCGTGCGCTTCGAGACGAGCTGGATGGCGAAGACGTAGATCATCGTCACACCGCCGGCATAGACCGAGATCTGGGCTGCACCGAGGTAGGTGTAGTCGAGCAGGAAGTAAAGACCTGCCACACCGAAGAGCACGAACAACATGAACGTTGCGGCCCGCATGATTCGCTTCGTCGTCACACACATCACGGCCGAGCCGATGATGACGACAGCGAGAATGCAAAACATGATGATATTTGCCATAAGTCTTTACTTGGTTTTGGTATTAAACGTTCCGACCGTGAAGGGAGCGCCGCCTTCCAGCAGGTTGGGCAGCGAGCCACCGTCGTAGACCTCCTTGTCGAGGTGGAGCACGAGCTTGCCGCGCTCGAAGGTGGCGTTCTCAAAGTCGTTTGTAAACTCAATTGCGTCGAAGTTGCAGGCGTTCGTACAGAGCTGGCAGAACATGCAGTCGCCAAGGTCATAACTGTAGTCGTCGAGCACCTTCTTCTTCTTGCCCGTCTCAGGGTCTTCGGCCATGTGGCTCAGAATCTTGATGGTGCCGTTCGGACAAGCCTTTTCGCACAGGGTGCAAGCCGTACACTTGTAGGCGCCGTTCTCGTCGCGCTTGAAGACGAGGCGGCCGCGGTGGCGCTTGGCCACGTGGAGTGTGGTCTTGCGGTTCTCGGGATACTGCTCTGTCGACTTATTGGTGAAGAAGTCCTTCCAGTACTCCTTCCAGGTAATCTTCATACCCGTTGCCAGCGTCTTCAGCCCGTGTCCGAGTTCTCCGAAATATGTTTTGTTGTCTTCCATTGCTTATACCTTATTTAATATAAAGACCTAAGGCCACGATGACGGTCATCAGCACAAGGTTGATGAGCGACAGGGGCATCAAGTACTTCCACTCTAACTTCAGAATCTGGTCGATACGCAGACGGGGGAACGTCCACTTGATCCACATGAGCAGCCAGACCAGGGCAAAGGTCTTGCCGAGGAACCAGACGATACCGGGGATGTAGTTCATCACCGTATCGAAGGCTTCGATGCCGATGTTCACGGGAGCCCAGCCGCCGAGGAACACCGTAGCGGCAATACCAGCAATGATAAACAGGTTGAGGAACTCGGCCAGATAGAAGAAGCCGAAGCCCATGCCTGAATACTCCGTATGGTGACCGGCGGTCAGCTCGCTCTCGGCCTCAGCCATGTCGAACGGGCCGCGGTTAGCCTCAGCGTTACCGGCAATGAGGAACACGAAGAAGGCAATCAGAGCGGGGATGTGTCCCTGGAAGATGAGCCACTTCCAAGGGCCTGTCTGAGCCTCGCAAATGCCCGACATCTGCATCGTACCCGTCAGGATGACGGCCGTGATGAGACAGAGGCAGAGCGACATCTCGTAGGAAATCATTTGCACGGCACCACGCATGGCCGAAACCACCGAGTACTTGTTGTTGGAACCCCAACCGGCAAGGAAGATACCTACGACGCCAATCGACGAGATGGCCGTCAGCAGGAAGATGCCCACGTTGAAGTCGAGCACCGTAGCACCATTGTTCCAGGGCAGGAACGAGAAGGCACCCACAGAGCCGATAATCACTAAGAGAGGAGCAACGAGATAGAGCACCTTGTCGGCCTTGTCGACGAAGAAGATCTCCTTGATGAGCATCTTCAGCACGTCGGCAAATACCTGCAGCAAGCCCCAATAGCCTACACGCATCGGGCCGAGACGGCACTGGAAGTAGGCACAGACCTTACGCTCCATGAATATCAGTACGATGGCGATGAGGGCATATCCCACGAGGATAGCGACGCCCACCAGCACGCACTCTATCAATATCGCCAACCAGTCAGGGCACGCTAATGTAACCCTGAGTAATTGGTCGAACCATTGTGTTATAATTGAAAAATCAAACATAATATCTTAATTAGCGGTCAATATCAGGAATTACAAAGTCAATAGCAGCGCCGGTAGCCACGAGGTCGGCAATCTTCTGGCCGCGCAGCATCGGGTCGAGCGCACCGGTCAGCGAGAGTCCCATGGGGCGCATCTTCAGACGGTACGGACTCTTGTCGCCGCGCGAGTCGAGATAGACGCCGAACTCACCGCTGGCACCCTCGACCGAGAAGTACCACTGTCCCTCGGGCACCTTGATGATGGGCTTCTGCTTGACGTAGAAGTCGCCCTCGGGAATGTTGTCGATGAGCTGCTCGATGATGGCGAGGCTCTGGTACATCTCGTTGATGTGGATGGTGTAGCGGTCCATCGTGTCGCAGCCGCTCATCACGCACTGCTGCCATTCCACCTTGTCGTACATGTCGTAGGGATGGTTCTTGCGCACGTCGTTGGCCCAGTTTGAGGCACGTCCGGCAGGACCGGTGACGGCGTATGAGATACAATCCTCACGGCTCATCGGACCAACCTTCTCGAAGCGGTTGTGAGTGATGATATTGTCGCCGAACACGTCGACATACTCCTGGATGATGGGCTTCATATACTTGATGAGGTCCTTCACGTTCTTCACGAAGTTGGGGTCGATGTCGTCCTGAAGTCCGCCGATACGGTAGTAGTTCTGAATCAGGCGTCCGCCTGTGGTCTCCTCCAAGCAGTTGAGCACGTGCTCACGGTCGCGCATCGAATAGAGGAATGCCGTCAGGGCACCCATATCCTGAGCGCAGCAGCCGACATACAATAGGTGAGAGTCGATACGCTGCAGCTCGTCCATGATGGTGCGGATATACTTGATGCGGTCGGTCAGTTCAACGCCCATACCCTCCTCAATGACTCCAACAAGTGCATGACGGTGCATCATAGCACTCAGATAGTTAAGACGGTCGGTTAAAGCAAGCGTTTGGGGATAGGTCATTTGCTCGCACATCTTCTCGATACCGCGATGGATATAGCCTAAGTGCGGATAGACGCGCTTGACGGTTTCGCCGTCGAGCACCGTCTGCAGACGGAGCACACCGTGAGTAGACGGGTGCTGCGGGCCGATATTGATAACATATTCATCGGCGTTGAAGAGCTTGTTCTGCTTTACCTGCAGATTGCCGTCCTTGTCGAGGTAGTACTCCAGACCATAGTCGGGCTCTACGTCATCCTCCAGCGTATACGAGTCGTCAAACTTCCAGTTCTTGCAGAAGGGATAGCCCTTGAAGTCAGAGCGCAGGAACAGACGGCGCATGTCAGGATGACCTAAGAACACGATGCCGAAGAAGTCGTAGACCTCACGCTCTAACAGGTCGGCTACACGCCAAATGTTCGAGACTGTAGGAAGATACGGAATCACCTCACCGTCAGTCTCGCCTGTTCCGTTCGAGGCAATACCGTCGCCGCAGACCTGCGTCTTGGCCAGCATTTTAACGCTGCAACGCTCGTGGGTGTCGGTATTCTCAAGGATGTAAATACAGCCAAGGCCCTCTTCAGCGCCAAAGTCTTCGCCAACGATGGTGACAAGATAGTCGAAGTGCTTCTTGTCCTTCAAGTTCTGCATCTCCTGTGCGAACTTGCCGAAATCGAATGATAAGAACTCTAACTTCATACGGCAGCCTCCTCCTTTCTGGTGGGTTGCGACTCCGTCGCAGCCTTCATCTCCTCAACAAACTCCTGGGGAAAGTCGGTCACCACAATCGGCTCACGACGGTGGTCGCCCAGCTTGTTACGGAACGTCAGCTCCTCGTTCGATACGCCAAGTTCCTTCTCGGCAGCAGTCTGCTTGTGGTTGGCACCGCCGAAGAATTTCTCGATCTTCACCTTACGCTGAAGCTGCATCATGCCATACATGATAGCCTCCGGGCGTGGCGGACAGCCTGGGATGAACACATCGACGGGAACAATCTCCTCGATGCCCTTCACCACGTGGTAGCTCGACTTGAACGGTCCGCCGCTGATGGCACAGCCACCGACGGCAATGACATACTTCGGCTCGGCCATCTCGTCGTACAGACGCTTCAGGGCAGGAGCCATCTTGTGGGTAATGGTACCAGCACACATGATGAGGTCGGCCTGGCGGGGTGAGTTACGCGTCACCTCAAAGCCGAAGCGGGCGAAGTCGTAGCGCGAGCAGCCGCAGGCCATGAACTCGATGCCGCAGCAACTGGTAGCAAACGTCAGCGACCACAGCGAGTTGGCACGGCCCCAGTTGATGAGCTTGTCCAGACTGCCGGTGATGACGTTCACGCCACCCTCATGCAGCTCGTCGACAATCTTCTCCAACGACTCGTTGTCGTTCCACTCCTCGTAGGGAATCGACTTGATTTTCGGTTTCATTTCCATTCAAGCGCTCCTTTCCGCCAGGCGTAAGCCAGGCCCAAAACCAAAACTACGAGGAAGAACCCGATGCTGAGCAACGCCATAGCGCCGAAGTCCTTCACCACTACCGCCCATGGATACAGAAACACCGTTTCCACATCGAACATGAGGAACAGGATGGCGAACAGGTAGAAGCCTATACTCACCGGAATCCACGACGTACCGCGAGTGGGAATACCGCACTCGTAGGGTTCGCCTTTCACCTTTGCGTATGAGCGTGGACCTATCAGCTTAGCAACAACGTAAGCTCCCGCCACCAATGTAAATGCCGTCAGCAAGACGGTAATTAACAAAGTGAAATTCATAAAAGTTTATTTTGTTATAACAATAGTTCGCTTTTAAGCGGTGCAAAGATACAAAAAATTCTGCAAATAATAAAATATTTGCAGAAAATTTGCAAAAAAACCTATGCGGTACCCTGTTCGTCCGTTGGAGCCGCGTATGTCACAGCAGTCTTAAAGATTCCTCATCGGGCACTGACGTACTTGTGAAGAGTACTACGAACTGCGCCGTTGCCAGCGTAGAGTTCCTTGACCATACCTTCTATCTGCTCGCCGAGACCAGCCTCGTAGAGATCCAGCCCGAAGACGTCCTTGCGCGAGTAAAGCTGCCTCAGTGGACTCCAGTCCTGGTCAGCCTTGCCTATCTCCAGCGGAGCCACTATCGCCTGCAGTTCGCTGAGCATGGGGTCAGGCGACGGCTCGAATGGTGTGCCGTCGTCCTTGATGCCTTTCAGGTAACGGGCGTAACCAGCCAAGGTCAAGGGAATAAGTACCAGATTAGACATGTCGAGACCTCGGGCTAAATACTTCTTCAGCGTCTCACCGAAGCGGATGGGCAGCTTCTGCGAAGTGTCCATGGCAATGCGCTGCGGTGCGTCGGGCATGAAGGGGTTAGGCAATCGACGGTTGATGACAGCCCCGATAAACTCGTAGGGATTCAGCACACCTGGGTCGACGACCACAGGCATGGCCTCCATATACCCGATTTTCTGCACAAAGGCTCTCAGGTCCTCGTCGCCCATCTCGGCACTAATGAGTGTGTAGCCCAACATACAGCCATAGATACTCATGGCCGTATGCAGCGGGTTCAGACAGGTCGTCACTTTCATCGTCTCAACCTTGTCAACGGTCTCACGCGTCGTGTAGAGCGCTCCGCCGAGATCAAGTGGGGGCCGGCCGTTGGTGTAGTTGTCCTCGATGACGAGGTACTGCACTTCCTCTGCATTCACGAAGGGAGCGGTGAACGTGTGTTTCTCGGTCTCGATATAGTTATTGTCCTCGAAGCCGTCCTCAGCCAGCAGTTCCTTTACCTTTTCGTGCGGGCGCGGCGTAATCTTGTCGATCATCGACCAGGGGAAGGTGATTTTCGTCTCGTCATTCAGATACTCAACGAAGCCCTGTTCCACCAGGCCATCCTTCAACCAGCGCTCAGCGTAGGCAAAGACGCCTGCCTTCACCTTGTCGCCGTTATGCGAGCAGTTATCCATGCTTTGCACGGTGAGTGGCAGCTGCCCTGCGTTGTAGCGTTCCAAGAGCAGCGCACAAACCTTTCCCATGGCAAACATCGGCTGCAGGCCGCGTGCCAAGTCGACCTCGTTGTAGGTGTAGCCCTTTTCAGTGATAGTAAACGAAATCATCTGTAACGACGGATTACGGAAGATTTCGACCAGACGCTGCCAGTCGGCAAACTGCGGGTCGGCCTTCAGTGCCTCGGTGACGCTTGCAATAACCTTCTTCTCGATGGTCCCCGTCGACTGGAGCGACACCAGCAGCGAAAGGTTGTTGTAAGGGGCGTAGGCCTTGTCGATAACCTCGAAGTCGAAGGTCTCGGCCACGATGACGCCTCGGTCATAACGGCCAGTGTTCAGCGCATCGTTAAGGATGGCAGCCGGAAAGGCACGGAAGATGTTGCCACCGCCAAAGTGTACCCAGGTGGGGGCTTTGGCGGTCTTCTCACGTACTTTGGCAATGTCAAACTTCGGAAGCTCGTAGCCTTTGGCTTCCCACTCTGCGGCATTCAACTGGCCGCTCAGTATGTCATTCAGTTTCATATCTTTTGTTTTGATTTGCTCTTCGAGTGCAAAGGTACGCATATTATTTTGAAACAGCAAACAATATTCCCTTTTTTTCTGTTTGCAATACTACGCGCTAATTAGAAAAAGAGCCGAAAACCTTAACGCTTCCGGCTCTTTTATTCACCACTTTATTGACTGTTTACTTGGTGTAGAGAGCGACGATGGTCTCGTACTTCTCCTGCTTACCAGAGGTCTGCTTGGGCTCGCCGACCTGCTTGCCATACTCGTAGGCCTGCTCGAAGGTAAGCTTGCCGTCCTCGAAGTCCTTGCCGATGCCGCTGTCGAAGCTGGCGTAGCGGGCCTTCTTCATGGCGGGCAGCTCGGAGTTCTCGAGGATGTCGGCAGCGTTCATCAGAGCGCGTGCCATAGCGTCCATACCGCTGATGTGAGCGATGAACAGATCCTCGAGGTCGGTCGAGTTACGACGGATCTTGGCGTCGAAGTTGGTACCGCCGTCCTTGAAGCCACCGTTGCGGATGATCTCCATCATGGCCTGAGTCAGCTCGAAATTGTCAATGGGGAACTGGTCGGTGTCCCAGCCGTTCTGAGCATCACCGCGGTTGGCATCGATAGAGCCGAGCATACCGGCATCGACGGCGCAAGCCAGCTCGTGCTCGAAGGTGTGGCCAGCCAGCGTGGCGTGGTTCACCTCGATGTTCACCTTGAAGTCCTTGTCGAGGTCATGGGCACGGAGGAATCCGATGACAGTCTCTGTGTCGACGTCGTACTGGTGCTTAGAAGGCTCCATCGGCTTCGGCTCGATGAGGAACGTGCCCTTGAAGCCCTTCGAGCGGGCATAGTCGCGGGCCATTGTCAGCATCATGGCCATGTGCTCCTTCTCGCGCTTCTGGTCGGTGTTGAGCAGGCTCATATAGCCCTCGCGGCCACCCCAGAACACGTAGTTGGTACCGCCGAGCTTGATGGTAGCATCGATGGAGTTCTTGATCTGGACGATGGCACGTGCGACGACATCGAAGTCGGGATTGGTGGATGCACCGTTGGCATAGCGCTTGTTGCCGAACACGTTAGCCGTACCCCAGAGCAGCTTGATGTTGGGGAACTGCTTCATCTTCTCCAGTGCATAGTCGGTGATGGCCTTCATACGGGCCTCATACTCGTCGATGGTGTCGGCCTCTTCAACGAGGTCAATATCGTGGAAGCAGAAGTACTCGATGCCGAGCTTGTCCATAATCTCGAAGCCAGCGTCCATCTTGTCCTTGGCGCGCTGAACGGGGTCAGCAGCCTTGTCCCACTCGTAGCTGCGGGTCTGACCGCCAAACTGGTCGGCAGAGGCGCCACCCAGCGTGTGCCACCAGGCCATAGCATACTTCAGCCAGTCCTTCATCTTCTTTCCCATCACGACCTTCTCAGGCTCGTAATAGTGGAAAGCCATTACATTCTTACTGTCCTTTCCTTCGAAAGGAATCTTACCGGTAAACGGAAAATACTCTTTTGCCATAGATGTTTAATTTTTAATTGGTTAGATTTTATTGTTTAAAGTTTCTTTCCAAGCCTCATAGGCAGCCTTGTAAGCCTCGCGGTTGCTGGCATCGGGCTCAATGACCTCCAGCTTCTCCAACGTTGCAAAAGCCTCGTTGTTGTCCTTATAGATGCCCGCGCCGATACCTGCGCCCTTGGCAGCACCCACAGAGCCGTCAGTATCGTAGAGCTCGATGGTGGCACCGCTGACACCAGCCAGCGTGTTGCGGAACAGCGGCGAGAGGAACATATTGGCCTTGCCGGCGTGAATCTTCTGGATGTCCATGCCCATCTGCTGCATAATCTCCATGCCGTAGCAGAACGAGAAGACGATGCCCTCTTGAGCAGCGCGCACAATGTGGGCCTTCGAGTGCTTGTTGAAGTTCAGACCGTTGATAGAGCAACCGATCTCCTTGTTCTCCAGGACGCGCTCGGCACCGTTTCCGAACGGGACAATGGTCACGCCCTCGCTGCCGATGGGAGCCTGGGCAGCCAGGTCGTTCATCTCAGCATACGAGATGTCGGGCGTCACGTTGCGGTGTACCCAGGCGTTCAAGATGCCCGTGCCGTTGATGCACAAAAGCACACCCAGACGAGTCTGGTCAGCCGTGTGATTGACGTGGGCAAAGGTGTTGACACGCGACTTCGGGTCGTAGTTGACATCGCCCAGCACGCCATAGACGACACCCGACGTGCCGGCCGTAGCGGCAATCTCACCGGGATTCAGCACGTTGAGCGACAGGGCGTTATTGGGCTGGTCGCCACCACGATAGGTGATGGGCGTGCCGGCCTTCAGGCCCAACTCTGCAGCAGCCTCGGCGCTCACCACGCTCTGTTCAGCAAACGTGGGCACGATGTCGGCAATCAGCGAGCGGTCAAAGCCGTAGTAGTCGAGCAGGAACTGTGCGGGCTGGTTCTCCTTGAAGTCCCAGAACATTCCCTCGGAGAGTCCGCTGACGGTCGTGTTGGCTACACCGCTGAGGCGCATGGCCAGATAGTCGCCTGGCAGCATCACCTTATATATTTTACTATAGAGTTCGGGCTCATTCTCCTTCACCCATGCCAGCTTTGCGGCCGTGAAGTTACCGGGCGAGTTGAGCAGATGGCTCAGACACTGGTCTGCCCCCAGGTCATTGAAAGCCTTCTCGCCGTAAGGAACAGCACGCGAGTCGCACCAGATGATGGAGGGACGCAGCACCTGCAGGTCCTTGTCGACACACACCAGACCGTGCATCTGGTAGGAGATGCCAATGGCCTTGATTTCCTCGGCCGTTGCACCAGCCTCACTCATAATCTTCTTCAGCGAGAGTTTTGCATACTCCCACCACGAACTGGGTTCCTGCTCAGCCCATCCGGCTTTGGCTGCCATAATCGGCGCCTCCTTCTCAGGATAGAATGCAGAAGCCACACACTTGCCGCTGTCGGCGTTAACCAAAGATGCCTTGACTGACGAACTGCCTACGTCAAAGCCTAACAAATATCGATTAGCCATAAATAAAAAATTAGATGCTTTACAACTATAATACGTTTAAGATTCTGATTTCCCTAAAAAAGTTCGGCACACATCTCGGCACAGCGTTCACCGTCGACGGCAGCCGAGACAATGCCGCCTGCATAGCCTGCCCCCTCGCCGCAGGGGAAGAGTCCCTGCAGACGGACATGCTGCAGGGTGGCAGCATCGCGAACGATGCGTACAGGACTGCTGGTGCGCGTCTCAATGGCTATGAGCACGGCCTCGTTGGTGAGGAAGCCGTGAGCCTGACGGCCGAAGGTCTTGAAGCCCTCCTGCAGCCGGCGGCCAATCATCGGCGGCAGCCAGAAGTGGAGCGGACTCGACAGCAAGCCGGGGGCATAGCTGCTGCGTGGCAGGTCGTAGCTAAGGCGGTTGTTCACGAAGTCGGCCATGCGCTGGGCGGGGGCAGTCTGCTTCATATTGCCCTGCTGCCAGCAGAGGCGCTCCAGCTGCTCCTGAAACCTCATCACCTTCAGCACATCGTTGTCATGGCCCTCCACATCGTCGGGTCTTACCTCGACAACCATGCCGCTGTTCGACCAGGCCGTACCGCGATTGGCTGGACTCATGCCGTTGACCACGATCTGTTCCTTATCGGTAGCCGCCGGAATGACGAAGCCACCAGGACACATGCAGAACGAATAGACGCCGCGCCCGTCGACCTGCGTCACAAACGAATACTCTGCTGCAGGCAGGTACTTGCCGCGCCCCTGACGCGAATGATACTGAATCTGGTCAATCAACTGCGAGGGATGCTCCAGGCGCACGCCTACGGCAATGCCCTTCGCCTCGATTTCAATCTTTGCGTCGGCCAGGTAGCGATACACATCTCTGGCAGAATGGCCTGTAGCCAGAATCACAGGCCCGCGATACTCCTTGTCGGCCACACAGCCGACGACCTTGTCGCCCTCTAAGATCAGACTCGTCATCTTCGTCTGGAAGTGTACCTCGCCGCCGCAGCGGATGATGGTGTTGCGGATGTTCTCGATGACCTTAGGCAGTCGGTCAGTGCCGATGTGCGGATGAGCATCAGCGAGAATGGCGGTCGAGGCACCGTGCTGACACAGTACGTTCAGAATCTTGTCGATGCTGCCGCGCTTCTTCGAGCGGGTGTAGAGCTTGCCGTCAGAGTAGGCCCCTGCCCCACCCTCGCCGAAGCAGTAGTTACTCTCACCGTCGACCTGCTGCGTGCGGGCAATCTCGGCCAGGTCGCGCTTGCGGTCGTGGACGTTTTTGCCACGCTCGAGCACGACGGGGCGCAAGCCTAACTCAATGAGTCGCAAAGCGGCAAACAGTCCGCCCGGCCCAGCCCCGACAACGATGACCTGCGGACACTCTGAGACGTCGCCGTACTCCGTATGCGCGTAAGCATCGTCGGCAGGCTGCTCGTTCAGATAGACGCGAACCTTGAGGTTGACGAAGATGGTGCGCTGGCGGGCATCAATGCTGCGCTTCAGAATACGCACGGCGGTACAGCTGCGCACGTCGAAGCCCTTCTCGTCGGCCAGCCATGCCTTCAGGCTCTGCTCGTCGGCAGCCACCTGCGGCAGCACCCTTATCTGGTACTCGCTCGTCATCTCATGTAATAGAAATAAACGAAGGCCAGGACGGCGGCCAGGACGATGAGCACCACCGACTTCAAGAGGCACGTCGTCACCTTCTTGACTATCAGGAAGGCCACGATGATGGCCACCAGTGCAAAGAGGTAATATCCGATGTTACTATCCATAAATTCCTTATTTACTTGAACATTTTCCTAAAAGCTACGGGAATGGGCGTCTCAAACTCCATCGGCTGTCCCGTAACGGGATGGGTGAAGCACAGCAGCCAGGCGTGCAGACAGAGGCGGTGGAGCGGGTCGTCGCCGTTGCCATACTTCTCGTCGCCACAGACGGGATGTCCCAAATCGGCAGAGTGGACGCGGATCTGGTTCTTACGGCCCGTCTCAAGTTTGTATTCCACGAGCGAGTGCTCCGTGGTGCGGTCGAGCACGTGGAAGTGGGTAACGGCATACTTGCCGCCATTGTCCGTGGGCGATGAGTAGGTGACGTAGGCCTTGTTGTCCTTCAGCCAATTGGCGACGGTGCCGTCGTCCTGCTCCATCTCACCGCTCACGACGGCCACATAACGGCGGTCGTAGACGATGTCGTGCCAGTTGTGCTCCAGCGTCTGTTCCGTCTCCATGTCCTTGGCATAGACCATCAGACCGCTGGTGTCACGGTCCAGACGGTGAACGACGTGCGCCCTGCACTTCTGGTGGCTCTTCTTGAAGTAGTCGTCGAGCACCGACTTCACGTTCAGCGTCGAGTGGCCGGCCGCCATCGACAGGATGCCGACGGCCTTCTCGACAACGATGAGCCAGCGGTCCTCGTAGACAATCTTCACATAGCGGTTCTTGAAGCCCTGCTGGTTGCGCTTCGTGTTCGAGACGGCCACCTTCATGCCCGGCTTCAGCGGGAAGTCAAACTGCGAGACGGTCTTGCCGTCGACCTTGATGCCGCGCCCCTGCAGCGTTGCCTTAACCTTCGAGCGGCTCTGCGCCACGTTCTTCAGCAGCCACTCCAGCAGCGGCGCCTCTTCCTCCACGGTGTAGTGACTGTAGTCACCCTGCGTGTTTCTTCCTGTATACATTTTCATAAGTTCGGCAAAGGTACGAAAATATTCTTTAAAACTTGCGGCAGTTAGCGATTTTTTGCGTAATTTTGCGCGCAGAAACAATAAAGCATATATTTGGTTTGATAGAAAAGCATATTGTACTGGAAGATATCGACACCGTGGTATTCTATGGTGTCGGCAACTGTCACCTGCAGATGATTCGCTCGCTCTACCCAAAGCTGAGAATCGTGGCGCGCGATAACGTCATCCGCATATTGGGCGACGAGGAGCAGATGGCAGCATTTGAAGAGAGTATTGAACAGATACGCCGACATATACTGAAGTTCAACTCGTTACGCGAGGAGGACATTCTCGACATCATACGCGGCGGACACTCGAAGGACGTGCCCGACGACGTGGTGGTCTACACCATGTCGGGCCGCCCCATCAAGGCCCGCTCCGAGAACCAGCAGCGGCTCATCGAGGCTTATAAGGAGAACGACATGGTGTTTGCCGTTGGCCCTGCCGGCACGGGCAAGACCTATCTCTCGATAGCCCTCGCCGTGAAAGCGCTGAAGGAGAAGACAGCCAAGAAGATTATCCTCTCGCGACCAGCCGTAGAGGCCGGCGAGAAACTCGGCTTCCTGCCTGGCGACATGAAGGACAAGATCGACCCCTACCTGCAGCCCCTCTACGACGCACTTGAGGACATGCTGCCCCAGGTGAAGCTGCAGGATATGATGGAGAAGCACCAGATACAGATTGCCCCGCTGGCTTTTATGCGCGGCCGCACGCTATCTGACGCCGTCGTCATCCTCGACGAGGCGCAGAACACCACGCCTGCCCAGATACGGATGTTCCTCACCCGCATGGGCTGGAACACGAAAATGATCATCACGGGCGACATGACGCAGATCGACCTGCCCCGCACGCAGAAGTCGGGACTGATCGAGGCCTTGCATATATTAAATAATGTGGAGGGTATCGGCGTGGTCAACCTTGACCGCCGCGACATCGTGCGCCACAAGCTCGTCACACGCATCGTCAACGCCTACGAGCAATACGACAAAGAAACCGAAAACAAATAGCTTTACTTTTCCATTAACGTCTGCGTACGCACGCGAGAAAGAGTCTCGGGCGTCATCTGGAGATAGGAGGCGATATAAAGCAACGGTGCACGGAGTACCAGCTGTGGCGAACTTTTCACCAGCTTGCGATAACGGTCGATGGCCGACTCGAAGCGGAGCATGTCGGCGTGTATCTGACTGAGTATAAGGCTCTCCTCAAGAATCTTACGATAGAGAATCTGGATGTTGACGCTCTTCATGGCCACCGCCTCAAGCTTAGCCTTGGGCAGGCAATAGAGGACAGTTGGCTCGATAGCCATCATCTGCAGGCGCGTGGGCTGCTCACGGAAGAGACTCTCGATGCACATACAGATAGTGTTCTCGGTAGCCATGTACTCGGTAAGCTCCTTTCCGTTCTTGTAATAGTATTGGCGTACGAGTCCCTTGACAATCCAGTAGATGTTCTCGCAGACTTCGCCCTCGTCGAGTATCTTTTCGTTCTTGGCATACTTCTTGGCCACAAGGATACTCTCCAGCAGGTCGAGCTCGTCGTGGGTCATCGTACTGTAGCGCCGCGCCAGTTCGCGGGCTACGTCTCTCGGGGTAATGCTAAGGCTTGGCATAGGCTCTGATGTATTTTCTATTTACAGATTTACTATTTTTGATTTTTCTTTCTGTTATTAGTCAAGTTTCAGCACGGCAAGGAAAGCTTTCTGTGGCACTTCCACGTTGCCTATCTGCTTCATGCGCTTCTTTCCGCGCTTCTGTTTTTCGAGTAGTTTGCGCTTTCGGCTGACGTCGCCGCCATAGCACTTGGCCGTCACATCCTTGCGCACCTGTTTCACCGTCTCGCGGGCGATAATCTTGGCACCGATGGCGGCCTGGATGGCAATGTCGAACTGCTGGCGCGGTATCAGCTCCTTCAGCTTCTCACACATGCGGCGCCCGAAGGTGACGGCATTGTCCTGGTGGGTCAGGGTGGAGAGGGCATCGACAGGCTCACCGTTGAGCAGGATATCGAGCTTGATGAGCTTGGAAGGCCGGAACGAGTCGACGTGGTAGTCGAACGACGCGTAGCCCTTGGAGATGGACTTCAACTTGTCGTAGAAGTCGATGACAATCTCGCCCAGCGGCAGCATAAAGTGCAGCTCCACGCGATTGCCCGAGACATACTGCTGGTCGATAAGCTCACCGCGCTTGTCGAGGCAGAGCGTCATGATGGGACCTATGTAGTCGGCAGCCGTGATGATGGAGGCGCGTATGTAGGGCTCCTCGATGTGGTCAATCAGCGTCTGGTCGGGCAGTCCCGAGGGGTTGTGAACCTCCTTGACCTCGCCCTGCTTGGTGTGACAGATGTACGAGACGTTGGGCACGGTGGTAATGACATCCATGTCGAACTCGCGGTCGAGCCGTTCCTGCACAATCTCCATGTGAAGCAGACCGAGGAATCCGCAACGGAAGCCAAAGCCGAGAGCAACGGACGACTCTGGCGTGAACGTCAGCGAGGCGTCGTTGAGCTGCAGTTTCTCGAGCGAAGCACGCAGGTTCTCGTACTCCGTCGGGTCAATAGGATAGACACCGGCAAAGACCATCGACTTCACCTCCTGGAAGCCCTCAATAGCTGCCGCACAGGGGCGTGCCACGTGGGTGATGGTGTCGCCCACCTTGACTTCCTTCGAGTTCTTGATGCCGCTGATGATGTAGCCTACGTCGCCCGTGCGCAGTTCCTGACGGGGTATCATGTCCATCTTCAGCACGCCAATCTCGTCGGCGTCGTACTCCATGCCAGTATTGAAGAACTTCACGAGGTCGCCCTTCCTGATACAGCCGTTGACAATCTTGAAGTAGGCAATAATGCCGCGGAAGGAGTTGAACACTGAGTCAAAGATGAGTGCCTGGAGCGGAGCCTCGGGGTCGCCTTCGGGATGGGGCACACGGTCGACGATGGCATCGAGTATCTCCCCCACTCCTTCGCCTGTCTTGCCGCTGGCACGGATAATATCCTCGGGGGCGCAGCCGATGAGGTCGACAATCTCGTCCTCTACCTCATCGGGCATGGCCGAGGGCATGTCAATCTTGTTGATGACGGGTATAATCTCCAGGTTATGGTCGATGGCCATATAGAGGTTCGAGATGGTCTGCGCCTGCACGCCCTGCGTGGCATCCACCACTAACAGCGCACCCTCGCAGGCGGCTATCGAGCGCGACACTTCGTAGCTGAAGTCGACATGTCCCGGCGTGTCAATCAGGTTGAGTATATATTTCTCACCACCGCGCACATACTCCATCTGGATAGCGTGGCTCTTGATGGTGATGCCGCGCTCGCGCTCCAGTTCCATGTCGTCGAGCATCTGCCCCTCAGTCACTTGGATGGTGTTGGTAGCCTCCAGCAACCGGTCGGCGAGTGTCGACTTTCCGTGGTCAATGTGTGCAATGATGCAGAAGTTTCTTATGTTGTTCATACCTATGTATATTCAAATAATTTGCAAAGATACAATAAAAAAAAGTTTTTGTCGAATAATTTAGCTTTTTTTTGTAACTTTGCACGCAGAAAACTTGTAAAGGATGAAAAAACTATTCGTATTTGCCCTTATGGCACTGACTTTTGCAGCCTGTCAGGAATCTCTGGATGAAAGAGCTGCACGCGAGGCAAAGATGTACACCAAAAAGAACTGCCCTGCCAAAATTTCGGAAACGGTCGTCATGGACAGCATGACCTTCGAGGCCGATACACGTACCCTGCACTACTATTACACGCTGACCGGCAATGCCGACAGCTTAGGCGTGGAAGACAAGGACGAAGCGCGCAGCCGGCTGCTGGCCGAACTGAAGAACACCACGTCGCTGTCGAGCTTCAAGGAAGAGGGATTCAACTTTGCCTACACCTACCACTCGCAGCGTTCACCTGAGACCGTGCACTTCGAGACTGTTTTTAAGAAGGGAGACTATTAACCCCAGTTTCCTCAAGTCATTCTCATTTCGATTATTTATCCGTCACATCCGTCACCTCCTTGTAATCATCTCATTTTCAGAGCGTTTGATGGGTGACGGATAATGGTGACGGGTGACGGATGAGAAGATAGTATTTCAAAAAAGTTCATAGGCCGTGAATGTTTGTTCATAGGCCGTGAATCTTTTCAGTAGCTGAGGTTGACGC
>JAFPVW010000173.1 GCA_017395215.1 Prevotella sp.
CTTACCCTCGGAGTGCCGCCAGCGGATGTCGCCCGTGGCGCGGATGCTCAGCGTACCTTTATTATATTGTATGTAGGCGTTGTCGTGCAGGGTCAGGGTATTGACCACGTTCTCCTCGCTCGCCGTCATGCCTGACAGCATGGCGTGGTCGATGGAGTGATGATAGCCTGCATCGGCGTTGGTCTGCCACGTCCAGTAGCGGTTCTTGTCGATGGTGCGGCTGAAGTCGAACTTCGCATTCAGGCGGTAGGCTCCCTTCACGTTCATGGGCTGATAGGTATAGACGCCGCTCACGGGGTCGTAGCTCGCCGACTGCGCCGTCTGCCGGTGGTAGATGTCGGCCGATGTGCCTACGTGCCATTGCTGCTGGTTGCGCCCGGCCTTGTTCCTGTAGTCTATGCCGAGGTTGGTCGTGACGGAGCTCTTGAGGTCGGGATTGCCCAGCTTGACGACGAGCGGCTGGCTGTCATCGCGATAGGTGATGCGGTCGGAGAGGTTGGCAGCACTGCGCTTGTGACTGGCGTGTATTCTGAAATCCTGCTTGCCGTCTTCCGAGGCATGTCTGAACGATGCCGAGGTATTCACGAACATCGTGTTCTGCCGTGCCAGCGTGTCGAGACGCCCCCGCTGATAGTCGAGCGACTCATGGCGTATGGGGACGCTGATGCCCACGTTCCAGCGCTGATAGTCGATGGTGAACGGAGCGTTGGGATTCATCTTGTACTTTCCTTTGCCCGAGAACGAGAGGCCGACCGTGTTCTCCACAGCATTCGTCCGGCTGTCGTATGAGTTGTTGAAGTCCGTGATGGCCGTCAGCGCGTCTATCTGCGAAGCCAGCAGCAACGTGTCAGGATGGTACAGGTAGTCGTGGACATCGATGCGAACCAGATTGACGCTTTCGCCCACCTGCATTTCCACGCCCTTGAACAGCTTCATGTTGTAATTCAAGGATGCGGCCCCCCATGTCGTGCGATTGCTGATGTCATCCACATTATGCTGAACGGTCTGCTGCGGGTTCACGTATTGCCGTGTGCTGTATCTCATGGCCGATCCCGACTCGTTCTCACTATGCTGTGCCCTAACGTAGAAGTTGATATGCTGCTGGTTCTTGCGTCCCGATGGTTGCAAGCGACCAGAGGTCGAGCGCTTGCCCACGTTGAATGCGCCCTGCGCCTCCATGCTTCCGCTCCATGCCTTCCCCTCGTTGAAGCCACGGTTGCGCTGCGATGCCGTTAGTGTGTCGTTCCACTGGTCGAACATGGAACTGAACGCGCCGTGGTTCTTGGAATAGCTGAAATCGGCAACCGCATAGAGATAGAAGGGCTTGGTCAGCGTGAACGCATTCCGCGCATTCCATTGGCGGTTGCTGGCCCGGCTGAAACTCTCAGTCAGCGACGTAGGCGTAAGCCCTTGCAGGAATTGCTCATAGCGGCTTCTTGACTCGCTGACGTCTGTGGTCGAGGTGTAGGAGGCCGTCAGGTTGTTCTTCACCTTGTCTTCTTTTGCATGGTAGTCTATTTCTCCCGCGACGCTTCTTGTGGTAAGCATATTCTTCGGCATCGTGGCGGGCGTCCAGTTGCCCGACTCGCCGATGTGGCGCGTCTCGTTCACATTGTTCACGTTGCCCAACAGCGTGAAACGGTAATGGTCGCTGAAGCCGAGGGCAAACGCACGACCGAGCCATCTGTCCTCCGTGCCGACTGCCCCCTCCACGTTGGCGATGTAGCCGCGCTGGTACTCCTGTTTCAGGTTCACGTCCATCACAAACGACTTGGCATCCACGTCGTAGCCCAGCGCCTTGCTCATGTCCGACTGCTTGTCATAGACCTTGATGTTCTGCACCGTGTAGTACGGCAGGTTTTCCAGCAGCACCTTCCGGTTGCCCTTGAAGAACGAGCGCGAGCCGAGCATCAGTTCGTCCACCATGCGCCCGTTGACGAAGATCTGCCCCGCCTCGTTCAGCGTCACGCCCGGCATCTGTCGTATCAATGCGTCGAGCATCGAGCCGTCGGGCAGTTTGAACGCCGTGGCATCATAGACCAGCGTATCGCCGCGATAGAACATTTTTACGCGAGTGGCCTTCACCACCACCTCTTTCAGTTCCATCTCCCGCATCTTGCGCATCTCTATCGTCGGCACTTCCACCTCCGTCAACCCCGTGATGTTCACCCGCTGCCACACATCGTCGTAGCCCTGCAGCCAGGCATGGACGAGCACGGCGTTTGCGTCCGTCTTCACCTTCGATGAATATACGGCATACAACGGTTGGTCGCCGCTTTTGTAGATGGTTATCTTAGCCGTGTCAAGCACGGTGCTGTCGGCCCTGCATATTGTCACTTTAGCGTCGGTCAGCGGAGTCTTTAGGAATCCGTCCTTCACGTCGCCCGTGATGGTTACTTCTCTCTGTGCCCATGCCGACGTGGCAGCGAGGGCGAGAATGATGGTGATGATGTGTCTTTTATACATACTTTCTATATTTTGATGTAATTGTTTTCTTGCATAACGTCCGCGAAGCGCATTGAGGGGGGGCTTGTAACCGTTACAGAGCACCTGCGGAGCGGATTGAGGCGGTCTTGTGTCCTCGCAGAAGGGACGCGGAGCGCAGGAAGGGGGCTTTGTCATCGCGCAGAAGCGTCGCGGAGCGCCTCGTGGCGCTACTGTTTGGTTACAGGAGGCTCGCGAAGCCGAAAGTGTGACTGCCTATCGGCTACACGAGCCTCGCGGAGTGCATCGCGTGACTACTCCGGCGTGACGGGCGTCACCTCGCCGCCCTCGTCATCGCCACCCTCGTCGGGCTTCGGCTCTGGTTCCGGCTCGGGCTTCGGGTCGTCGCCGGAGGTCTTGCCGCTGCTGAAACAGATAGCGCTCGTAGATCCATGTCTTCCACACGCCATCGCCCACCTGCAAGGCCAGGCGGATGGAGTCGGTGACAGGCTTTCCGTCTGCGTCCGCTGTGTTGATGGAATACTGATACACTGCTGTAAACTTTGTCTGGCACAAAGTATCCAATTTTACATTGTCTCGTGTAAGCATCTGTGCCGACATGGTGCTGGCAGCGAATGCAAGAATCGTTGCAAGTATTGTTTTCATTGTTCTAAATGATTTGCGGGGCTATTACTTCTTTGTATGATGGTAGTAAAAGTTTCAGAAAGAAGCTCCATCGCATCTCCCGACGAAACGGAGCAAATGCCTATAGGTCTTTACTTTACTAACTTTACTTAAAGCTTTTCTTAACAATCTACTGTACGTTGGAAGCTATTCCATTTCCAGCGGCTGATACTGATGGGGACTGGAAATTAAAACTACCCCGGCAACACTCCTAATATTATCGCCGGATGAGCTGAAACTATTCTCCACATAGCCGAAGGTCGTCATAGGGTCGGGGGCGTAGTAGGTGGGATCTTTCAGGTAGCGGCGGTTGCCCAGTACCTTTTGCTTGTAGGCGAGGAAGTCCGTGGCGCTTTTCTTTTGATAGTCCACGCGCTGGCTGGCGAACTTGCCCCGTCCGTCAGGGACAATCCAAGTGACGTACTGGGTGAATATGATTGGCGTTTCCTCCTGATGGAAACCGTAGAGCGTAAAGGTATGTATGCCCTTGGCGTCGGTGGCCTTCGTGATGAGGCCCGGCAAGCCTCCCAACTTCCACGGCCCGATGTTGGCGGGCACGTCCTCGGTGTAGTACACGTTCCACGTCAGACCATGATACTTCGTCGTGGCCGACTGACAGGCATAGCCACAGATGCTATCCTGAGCGTCCGTCAGTGTCCAGTGCTGCTTTTCCAATGGCTCGTCCGTCATGTAGCGATACGGGTAGAGCATTTCCTGCGTCGTCGTGCTGCCTTCGGGGTAGTTCGTGAAGATGGTGCCCATGTGCATCTGGGCAGCGCGGTAGCCGTCGGCGATGCGCGAGCCACCCTTCTTTTGCCTGTCATACTCTTCGTAAGGGAAGCTCTTCGTAATGCCGCCCGATGTCTGCACGGCCATGTATATCGAGTCCGTCACCAGCTGCCCGTCGGCATCGGTGGTTTTACACTCATAACGATAAATCGCCGTAAACTTCGACACACCAATCGTGTCTCTCTGCGCCTGCGCTCCTATCGTCAGCGCGAGGGTCATCATGGTCACAATCATCTTTCGCATATCGATATCAGTTTTTAGGGTTAATATTAGGGTATAGTAAGGGCTGTCCACCGTTAAGATGGATTATAAAACCGTTAATCTGTGAGTGTTATTCTACATGTAATTGAGAGATGTCGTCAGCTGCACGCGGACAGGCTTCCCATTCTGTCGGCCAGGCTCAAAAGGCGGCATGCCGCGAATGAGCTCTTCTGCCGCTTCACGCAGGGCACGGCGTCCCTCATCTATTTCATCCTGCGTCGGTTGCTTGTCCGTTGCTCCGTATGAGTGAACCACTGCATCAGTCTCTTCCGAAGTAGAGTCAAAGGCTTGCACATGGGTGATGCGTCCGTCCGTCTCGACGATGTATTGCACCTTGACCGTCCCATTCACACCGTTCTCGGCAGCAGCCTTCGGATAGCGCACATGTTGGGCCATGTATTGCTTGAAGGCCGCATCGCCACCGGGGAACTGAGGCATCTGCTCCACCATGTCGAAGTAAGCATCCTCTGGCCTTACCCCAGACATCACCCCACCTGTGTCTATCGGTTCCTTGGCCGTCTCTACAAGCACCTTTTTTTGACTATGATTCACGTCCACACGCTTAATGGTGCTGGGGTCGATGGCGTCCATCTCTTCGCGTGTCACCGGCCGGCCGTCGACTAAGAATGTATCCGCCTTGAGCGAAGCCCAGAGCTTGCCATTCAGGTAGACCTTATATTCCTCAGCCTGTGCCGACACCCATAGGCAGGCGGCGAGGGCAGGGACGAGATACAGCAGCTTGAGCCGTGACCACCGCGACGACCGCCTGCTGTGCATCATGGCGAAACGCTTTTTCACGGCTCCGCGGCGCAGGGTGTTCATGATGGGCAGTGCCTGCGTCCGTACGGCCTTGCGCACCAGCAGATGCTCATAGTCCTCCAGCTTCACGCCGCCCTGCAGTACGGCCTCGTCAGCCTGGAACTCGTGCACATCCACCAGGTCTTGCCGCAGCATCCAGGCGAAGGGCAGGCACCACAGCAGACGGCAGGTGAGGTCGCAGAGCACCACGTCCCACGAATGTCCCATCCTCACGTGAGCCAGCTCGTGCCTGAGCACGGTCTCCGCGTTCTGCTTCAGGTCTATCGGCCCGATGAATATCCAGTGCATAAAGCTGCTGGGTTGCGTGATTCTCATGTCCAGCATCAGATGGACCCTGTCGGGAACCAACTCGTGAGTGATGCGGCGGCTCCGGCGAATGACACGCACCAGCGCCAGCACCCGGAAGAGGTAAGTGGCGACGGCGATGACTATACCTATTATATATATGTATGCACCGTAGCGCATGCAGCGGTCGGATGCCGCCTCATCTTTTTCTTGAGCAGTGAGTGCATTTCCTGCAACGTTCTCATCAGACGGCTGACGAATCAGCGGCCTTTCAATGATTGTACCTTCAATCCTTGTAAACATCGCATCCAGGGCCGTCGGCCTGTCGGTATGCAGCGGCACGAGCGGCAGCAGCGGACTCACCACGAGGATGGCCAGCAGCACGGCGCGGTTCAGACGGTGGAACGTCTCGCGTCGCAGCAGGAGCCTGTAGAGCGAGTAGAGCAGCGTCAGCGTCAGTGCCCACCGGATGGCGTAGATAATGAATGCAGCCATACGTCAGCCCTCCCTGCGTTTCAGGTCAGCCAAGTATTGCAGCAAGTCGGCCTCGGTGACCTTCTCCTCCTGAATCAAGGCCGACACCACACTCATGTACGAGTCGCTGAAGAAGCGGTTGACGACGCTCGTCAGTCGTCCCCGCCCGTAGGCCTGCTTGTCGACGATGGGCCGATAGACGAAGCCGCGCCCCTTCGGCTCGTGTGCCAGGTAGCCTTTCTTCTCTAAGGCTTGAAACACCTGCGCAATGGCATTCGCGCTGGGCTGCGGCTCGGGATAGAGCGACGCGACGTCCTTCGGCGCACACTGGCCAAGCTGCCAGATCAGCTCCATCACTTCCTCTTCTTTGCTTGTAAGTTTCTCCATCTTTCAAACTGCTTTTAGGTGTTTATTAACAATGTATTCTTTTGATTCCGCTGCAAAGATACGCATATATTTTGATATTACCAAACAAATTCGCGCTTATTTAACAGATTTTTTTGTTGAACACATCCATCCTTGATTACTCCTTTTCCAGCGGCATGTACACATGTGCCTTGTTGCTCACGTACGTGCCATTGATGATCGAACCCTCGTCGTCGTAAACGACGTCGACGGATTGGAGGTTGGCGATGTAATAGTGCGAATCCTTGGGATAGAGCCTGTTGCCAAAGGTCTTGTTGCGGTTCTTGATAAGCTTTTCTTCCGAGGTCTTCACGGTGATGGCGTTGGTTTCGTAGAAGATGGGGGCAGTGGCGTGCTGCAGTTCGGTGAGCGTGAAGCGGTGGATGCCGTCGTCGCTCACGGCTTCTACAATCAGGCCGGGAAGTCCGCAGAGCTTCCACGGCCCAGCCGTCGTGGGGATGTCCTCTGCATAGCGCACCGTCCACTTCAGTCCGTGCAGCTGACATACGGCCGTCTTGCACTGGTAGCCAGCAACCGTCTGCGTGATTCCCGAGCCTTGCTCGCCTACCCGTAGCCTTTCATCATTGAGCGTCCACTTGATGTTCTTCCGCTTCTCCTGCGTCTCATAGATGCTGGGAGGAATGGCGTCGCGCACCGTCACCTGGCCCTCGGGGTAGTCCGTCCACACTTGGGGCATGAAGCAGAACGACTCTGCCCTTAACAGTGGCAGTTCGTCGGAGAAGAAGTCGTAGCCCTCCATGTATTCCCGCTTGCTCAGTTGCAGGAAATCGGCGGCCGACTGTTTTTTGCCTTCAGCCCATTCCCTTTCCTTGCGGAACTTACGGTAGGGGAAGCTGCGCGTGCAGTGCCGTCCTACCAGCAGGCACAGCTTCATGCGGTCGGTCACTGCCTTGCCGTCGGCGTCCTGCGTCCGGCATTCGTAGTCGTAGGCCACCACAAGGTTAGCCGTGTCGATACACACCTGATGAACCTTGGCCGCTATCATCTCTGCCATGATGTCGTCCAAACCGTCGTTTTGCGCCTGCATCTGCGCCGACAGCGTCAGCGCGAAGGTCATCATTGTCACTATCATCTTTTGCATGATTGTAAATGTTTTATGGGGTTAATACGCTGCAAAGGTAGGGGAAAAGGGCCATAGTCACAGCACCTTTCAGTTTACAAACGGTTTACAAGTGCTTTGTAAACTCTGTTTACACGCTGCCTGAAGGATAGTTGGTGCCTATTTAAACAGCTGTAGGGCGCATCGCTGCGGCCTACAGCATTTCCCGGGTTTAAATACTAACTTTACTATTTTCTAACTTTATTCTTTGGCTGCTTGTTCAGACGATAGACAATATGGAGCAATGCATAGCGTGGCATGACGTTGGTATAGGTCTCAGTACGTCCCTGGGCATTGAGAGTTCGGGTGACGTTGCTGAGTTGTCCGAGAATGTCGAAGCCGTCGAAAATCATGAGCAACCGGCCTTTCAGGAAGGGACGCGTGAGGCGGGCGTTCCAAACGAGGTCGTTGGTGTTGAGCGCCTCGTCGGCGTAGCCCGTACGGGTGTAGAGGCTGAGGTCGGTTGAGAGGTCGAGCTTCCACGGCAGCTTCATGATGGCTGAGAGGGAGGTGCGGCAGGCGAAGGCGCTGAAGTTGTCGAAGTCTGGACGGTCGCTGGTGTAACGATCCCACGCCGGTTGGCAGGTCAGTTCGAAATGATGCTGACCGATGTCGGCCTTGAACTTGGGTGAGAGGGAAAGGGCATAGTTGTGGACGGTGGAAGTAGCCCCCCCTACTGCCCCCGAGGGGGCTTCATTACTCTTTAGGACATTAGTATCCCCCTCGGGGGATGAAAGGGGGGCCACCCC
>JAFPVW010000174.1 GCA_017395215.1 Prevotella sp.
GTGATCATCTCCCGTTACGGCGTGAGCTGGCTGGCCGGCGCGATGTCGCAGGGATTCGATGCGCTCGTCCTGACGGCTACACCGGGCATTACGCTGCTGGAGGAATCGGTGGCCGGATTTCAGGAGGCGCGCGCGGCGTACGCCGGGGAGTTCGAAGAAAGGCCCTGCCAAACCACGGTACATTATCTGGCCGAGGGGGCGTCAGGCTTCGCCATGCCCGACTCAGCCTATCGCTATATCACCCGACGGGCTGCCAGTGTTTCCTATTACGACGAGATGATATTCCCACTGCTCGGCGGCTCGGAGGCGGGCGTGTTGCGCTACCTGAACGACAACGAGTTTACGACGGCGCTGATGGTGGGCATGGACGTGGACCAGACGGGGCAGTCGTCGCGTATCCCCTTCTCGGTAGTCATCCGCATCGGCGACGTGCTGAAGCAGTACCTCGCCGACTGGCTCACTGGGCGCGAGTGGCCCGCCCGCCAGCGCCTCGGCATGAGGGACGGCGCTGCCGACATCGTCATTACGCCCCGCTTCGCGCAGCACCTGAACATCTGGGATGCCCGCTACGGCGACCCCGACACGTTCCAACGGCTATATGAGAAATATAAGGAGGAGGCGATGGAGAAGGAAAGCCTCACCCCCGACCCCAAGCCTCACCCCCTAACCCCCTCTCCGAGTGGCGAGGGGGAAGCCTACGGCGGCGAGGGGAGTAGTTACTAATCAACTTTCACTGTTCTATGAGATGCGTCAAACTTAGCCCTGAAAGGGCGTCAAGAATACAGGTAGGGGTGAAGCGAAGCGAAACCCCTGATACAATGCAGGAAGTAACACAAACCCCAAAGGGGTGGCAGAGCGCTCTGTCGCCCTTTCAGGGCTTGTGTGTGCCGTCATCTTTTACAGGGGTTGCACCCCTGCCTGTGGTCTCATCAAGCCTTCGGCCTTTCGTGGTCTCGTCAGGCATTCGGTCTTTCATTATTGGGAAGGCGGGGCTGCTGTTGTGTCTGCTATGCTGCAACATCGTTGCAGCTTTGCTGGCCTCTTGTTCTTCCGACGACTCGTCGTCTTCGCCGTCCGTCACCACCCACACCTATAAGGTGGCGGTCATTATGGAGCAGGGCGAGCAGGCGCGGTGGGAGCGCACGGCCAAGTGGGCACAGGAGAATATCGCTGAGGCTCAAAGGGACATGAACGAGCGGGTGGAGTTGCAACTGACGTTCAAGAGCCAGGACGATGCCGACATCGAGCAGTATATGCAGCAGGTGGCCGAGGACACGACCGTCGTGGCCATCGTCGGCCCCACCACGTCGGCCTGTGCCGAGCAGATGGCCTTGGCATTAGGCAAGAGCAAGGCGGGCGGCAAGCCGATGATTACGCCGTCGGCCACCCATGTGGAATATCAGCGGCGCTTTGCCAACATGCCCTACGTCTGGAACATGGCCGAGAGCGACATCGCCCAACTGGAGGTGCTGCTGTCGGGCATCGCTAGCATGTACGGCAGCGACCGCATGCCCGTGATGCTGCTTTGTGCCGACGATGACGAAGGCGACGAGGCTCACAACGCCTACGCCGAGTGGTTCGGCTTCATCGCCGAGGAGTACGGGCTGAAGGTCGATGGCGTGTACCTCTACAAGGACGAGGCTGACCTGCGCCGGTATGTGCGCCAGATGTGCGGCACCGACTGGCGCCTCAGCGACCGCGTGGTGCTGTTCAACCCCTCTTCGGTGCAGATGGCGCTGGCCTTCGACGACGAGGCCGGGCGCATCAAGGCCGCCGTGCCTGAGGGCAAATACTTCTACACGCCGCAAGTCTATTGCAGCGATGCCTTCGTGTCGGAGCAGATTGCCTCGACCGTAAAGAACGCCGCCTACGAGGGCGTCGATCTCTATGCCTCGCCGGAGTCGGGTTTCAACAAAGCCTACCGCCAGCGCTTCGGCGAAGAACTGGTGAACGGCGAGGCGCAGTTCTATGATGCCCTCTGCCTCGTTGCCTATGCTGCAACACTGTTGCAGCAAAGAGGACAGCAGCAAACAGGACAGACCCTCAACGACGCCCTCCTCGCCGTGGTCGATGGCCGTGACGGCAGTGGCGGCTCGTGGCTCCCTGCCGACATGGCCCGCAACTTCGCGCTGCTGTCGGAAGGCCGCACCCCCGACATTGACGGTGTCAGCGGCTCGTGGACGTTCGACGAGAAGACACATGCCAGCGTCTGCGGCAGCACCTTCCGCCGCTGGCGCCTCTACGACGGCCAGTTCCTGACCACGGAATATGTCAGCACTGAGGGCTCACGCCGTAGCTCGTCGGCAAAGGCCGTATGGGACTGGACGGCCACCAAGATGCAGACCTTCAGTGCGGACGACGGTTCCCCCGTCGTCTATCCCGCCCTCGACGACCGCTGGGCGCTGCTCATCGCCGCCTCGAAGGGCTGGGCCAACTACCGCTTCCAAGCCGATGTCTTCGCCATGTACCAGCTCCTGAAGCAGCACGGCTACGATGACGACCACATCGTGCTCATCTGCGAGGACGACGTGGCCCGTCATGCCAACAATCCGCATCCCGGCGAACTCCGTATCAGCGACACAGGGGCCAACGTCTATGACCGCGCCGCCATCGACTACCGCCTCAGCGACCTCACCCCTGCCGACATCGGTGCCATCCTGCAAGGCCGCTCCTCCGACCGTCTGCCGCAGGTGCTCACCCCCGACGCCGACGACAACGTGCTCGTGTTCTGGAGCAGCCACGGCTCACCCGGCTCCTTAGACTTCGGCGGCTCGCAGTCGATGGCTTACGACCGGATGCGCGACATCCTTGAGGGACTTTCTGGGGCTAATGGGGTTAATGGGGTTAATGGGATTAATGGGAGGCGCTACCGCAAGCTCCTCTTCGCCGTCGAGGCCTGCTACAGCGGCGGCCTCGGCGAAGCCTGCGAGGGTCTGCCCGGCTGCCTCTTCATCACCGCCGCCAACCCCTACGAAACCAGTCATGCCGATATATGGAGTGAGGACATAGGCGTCTATCTCAGCAACGGCTTCACCCGCGGCTTCCAAGAAGCCATCGCCACCACCCCCGCCATCTCCCTCCGCGACCTCTACTACACCCTGGCCGCCCATACCTCCGGCTCCCACGTCAAGGTCTATAACGCCCCCCACTACGGCAGCGTGTATAGCAACACCATGTCCGAGTTCCTGGACAGTAACAAATAAGTAATCGGGTCTCATGGATGCTTCTTACACCTACGATTTCGACATGGACGGGAAGTGCCCCCAACTTGATTTCCCGGAAAACGAGCAGTCCCCGTCAAGGTGTGAAACTATTTTATGCTGACGCAGAGCATGGTGAGGTCGTCGCTCTGCTCTGCTCCGTCGACGAAGGCGTCGAGGGCGCACTTCATCTCTTCCACGAGGAAGCGCGAGTGGGTCTTGGGCATGCGCTCGCCGAAGGGCTGGGTGGCTCCGCGCAGCACTTTTAGCATGCGCTTCTCGCCAAACTGGTCTTGCATCTTGTTCTCTGCCTCGCTGAGGCCGTCGGTATAGACAAACAGCGGGCAGCCGTGGACGTCGGCAATGCGCCCACCGACGAACTGCAGGTTGGGCCTCTGGCCGATGGGGGCGTTCTTTTCCATCTCAAGAAAGCGGAAAACGGTCTGCGAGGTGTGTGTGCGACGCTCGCCGAAGACGGGTGGTGTGTGGCCGCAGTTGCAGTAGTCCAGCTGGCCTGTCTTCAGGTCGATGCGGCCGATGAACATGGTGACGTAGACACCGCTCTCGTTCTGTTGTCCCTGCGGAAGCAACCTACCAGAGGTAGAGTGGTCGGCCGACATGGTGTCGTTGAGTCTCGTGGCAATGAGTTCTGGCGAGATGCCCTCCTTAGCCACTGTGCGGAACAGGTTGACGGCCACGGCCATGGTCAGCGAGGCTGGCACGCCCTTGCCGCTGACATCGCCCACGCAGAAGTAGAGCTGGTCGCCAGCCCCCTCCTGACCTCCCCCGACAGGGGCGGGATAATAATAGAAGTCGTAGAGGTCGCCGCCTACCTCCTTGGCGGGCACCATCGAGGCGTAGAGGTCTATGTCCTTTCGCTCGGGGAAGGCGGGGAAGGTGGAGGGCACCATCGACATCTGTATGTCGCGGGCAATGCGCAGTTCGCTGTCTATGCGCTCCTTGGCCGTCGTGGCGTCCTCCAACTGGCTGTAGGCGCGGCGCAGTTCCATCAACTGCTTGCGGCGGCGGTAGAGGTAGAAGGCCAGGAACAGCACGGTGAGCAGCGCGATGACGATGCTGGCATGTATCTCTATCGACTGGTTCTTCAGTCGCAGTTCCTTCGCCTCGTTCTCCGCCCGCGACACGTCGAGCTGCGTGGCGTATTCGTAAGACAGCTGCTGCACATCGGCGGTGTTGAGCGAGTCCTGATACTCCTTAAAGCGCCTGAACGACAGATACGCCTGCTTGTAGTCGCCCATGTCGGCGTAAACATTTGAGATCATCAGTATACGATCAGCTGAAGCCTTAAACCTCTTGGCAATCTCCATGGCATCAGCGAGTCTTCCGTTCTTCTGGGCTTCATAAAAGTCAACGGTTTCGCCGAAATTGTCATCATGGTCATACTCCCGCTTCACCTTCTCACGATTAGCGTAGGCACGATTGAAATCTTCCTTTGAATACTTGTCATTGCTATAGGCGATGCAGATATAGCTCCATGCCGTAAGCTGGTGCTGCTTGATGACACCGGGCTCGGCCAGTGCCTTGCGGGCACACTCCAGCACCTGCTCAGGCTGATGAGTGTTCACATAGATTTTTGCCAACCCCAAGTAGGGAGCGGCAGCACTCTCGTCGGGGAAAAAGCGGTGCTGATAGTCGATGGCCTCCAGGAATCCCTTCTCGGCCTGGTCGTAGCGTCGCAGGCTCGACTGCATGGTAGACAGGGCGTAGAGCGAGGTGTAGAGTCCGAACTTGCTGTCGTGCTGATGGGCGTAGTCGTGTATCTGCTGCGCCATCTCCAGTCCCTTCGTACGATTCACCTTCAAGTAATAGTAGATGGCCTGGTTCGACCACGCCTTGTAGAACAGCCGTTCCTGGCTGAGCCCTGCCTTCCGGCAAGCCTCTATTAGCCGGTCGGTGACAATCATGAAGCTGTCGCTTTCGCTCGAACTGAAATAGCGGTACATGTCCTTTTCCAACTGTGCAATATCGGCATGGCCAACATTCTGTGCTGCTGCATGGATGGAAACCATTACAGAAAAGGCTATTGCCATGAATAATCTGCCAAGCAAGTTCGTCATAGATTCTGTCGTTGTTTTTTGTTTCTCAGTGCAAAGGTACACAATAATAATCATATTTCAGTGTAAAGAGAGAGTTTTTTTTGAATAGGAAAGAGATTTGTTTAGGTTGTCGTGATGATGGTATTGAGTTTTCTCTTCCTAAAGGCCGAAGGTCTTAACGCTCTTTCGGGGGCTACACTTGCAGCGTTTCATGAGGGTGGGAAACTTTTATGATGGTATCTACTATGCACCCCAATAAAAGGGACAAAATCTCTGTAGGGAGACGATGCCGTAGGCATCAGATAAGGGGTAGCCAGCCATACAGCCGTGCTATAGGTACGGCTGTATGGCTGGGAAGACGGTGATGTCAACGTGCATGCCGTAGGTACGCGACAATCCGCGCCCTTTGTCGCCTA
>JAFPVW010000175.1 GCA_017395215.1 Prevotella sp.
AGTTCACCTCGTCGGGGTCGAGCAGGATGTTATACTCGAAGTAGTCCTTCAAGCCACGGACGACATTCTCATAGTCGTCGACCTTGATACCCTCCTGCCGCAGGTAGGCCGACACCTCGGGCATCAGCTTCACCTTATCTATATATAGGGTGACATCCTTCGTCGAGATGAGCAGATAGCTGACGAAGACGGGGTTGCAGTGGACGTCAGTCCCGCGCAGGTTCAGCGTCCAGGCAATATCGTCGAGGGCCGACATCAGCATACCGTCGGCGTGCTTCTCGCGCAGGGCCTTGCGGATGCGGGCTATCTTGCTGGCCGTCGTTTCGCCGGCATATTCTATCGGGTATATTTCCACCGGGTTCTCGGGTATAGCCGGACGGTTGCGCCAGATCGGCTTCAGCGGGTCCAGATTGGTGCGCAGCGTCATGCCGCCCTCCTTCCTGAGGTCGGCTATCAGCTCCTTCACGCTGTTGGCCGACGAGCACCAGCCATCGATGCCGACCTCGGTGCTAGCGGTAGAACCGCCAGCCACAATCTGACTGTTGAGCCACTGGGCGATGGTCGGCGTGCCCTCAATCTTCAGTTTCATCAGCTGGAACTCCGTGCCCTTCAGTTGCTCCTCGGCAGCAAGGAAATAGCGGCTGTCAGTCCAGAGGGCGGCGCTGTCAAGCGTGACGACGGCCGTTCCGGCAGAGCCATCGAAGCCGGAGATAAACTCACGGCCCTTCCAGTGGTCAGGCACGTATTCGCCCTGATGCGGGTCGGTACTGGGGAAGATAAAGGCGGCCAGATGCTCGCGCCGCATCACCTCACGGAGGTCTTCTAATCGTTGTTGGATGGTATTCATAGTTTTGGTTTTTAATTTACAATTGTTATTACCCGCCAATGACCACCTGCAGTCCGTGAGCCTCCAACAGCTAACGACAGCGGCGTAGCGTTTCGTCCGAGGGGACGGCCATCGGGAAGCCCTCTGGATTATAGGGTGTCGGGGGCATCATACGGCGATGCTTGTCCTTGGTCGGTGCTTCTCCGAGTCCATCAGCTTCAGGTCGACCAGCAGCAGTTCGCATTCGGCAGCCACGGCATCGACCACTTCCGGCCGGGCATAGAGCGCCGTGTCGACGGTGCGGTGGAAGCCGCGTCTCTTCAATTCACGTAGGATTGCCAACGCATCGTCGGGGTGCATCAGCGGTTCGCCGCCGCAGAGGGTCACGCCTCCGCCGCTGTCCTCCATGATGTCGCGCTCCTTCTCAATCTCGGCCATCAGCTCGTCCATCGTGTACTCACGGCCGCACAGTTCGCGGGCGGTGGTGGGGCAGTCGTCCACGGTGAAGCCCGGCTCGTTGCACGTACCACAGCGGATGCACTTCGACTGTTTGAAGAGCACCTGCGGCTCTGCTGACCAGCTTTCCGGGTTATGACACCACACGCAGTGCAGCGGGCATCCCTTCATGAAGATGGTTGTCCGAATGCCCGGCCCGTCATTAATGGCATAGCGCTTGATGTCGAAGATGTATGTATCCAATGTCAACCCTTCTTACAGCCCCCACGGAGCGTCCAACGCGGCATGTTATCCATGAGCCGATGTAAGTGTCTGAGCGCTTCCTGTTCCTCCTGGCCCGACAGCAGTTTGGCCAGATGGGAGTTGACAAACATCAGGAAGTACTGTTCTTGGCTCAATTCCCTTAACGACGGTATATCCTCATGGTTGGCATAGAACCACATATGACAAATCATTTCCTCGGCAAAGGCCACATCGCAATTCAGCTTTTTCGTCATATACTTAGTGAAGCGTTCCCTCTGACTGTTCGGAATCAGCGGCATGAAGCTGACACCGGCTTCCAAAAACTCGTAGTCGGTAAACGGATACAATTCTCTCTGCTCTATCTCCGTTGCTTGTATTTTTTCGTACAAGTCGCTATGCCTATAAAAGGCAAAACGCGAGACAAAGAATATGGTCTGGTCCAACGGCAGATTATCGGCTTGTTCATCTTTCAACGTGTAAATCATTTCCCTCATTGCCAAGGAATGGGCATAGACTTTATCCACGGTTTCCTGTACGTCTATATTTTCGTGCTTGTCTAACTCCAGATAGGTGTACAGACGTTCTTTCACCGTCGCTAAGTTCACTACTCCATAAAGGTTGGCGAGTCCCTCAATATAGTCTTCAACTGTGCGTATTGAAGCATAGGTGGACTTTGCCATAACTTCCATCAAGTGAGGGTTTGCTGCGGCAGCAAAGTCGGTGGCAATGTAGATTCTCTGCCTTTCCTCGTCCTCATGGCTTACAACAGCGGCGAAGCCATACGTCTCGAGCATGGTGTTGTGAATAACTCGCGATGCGAATAAGCCCTCCGTCGGGTCGGCAGCTTTTGAACTGCTGACCAAGTACAGCATATCCTCATTTGGCAGCATCAGCAGAATGTCCTCTATATTGTCAATCACCTGCTCACAATACTTCTGCCGCACCACCTCTACACTGTCATCCGGGTCAAGGTCCAGATAGAGGTTATTTCCCAACTCCAACAGCATGTCTTTTTCCCAGTCTGCCGTAAGCTGCTCAATGGTAGGCAGCCCCTCGGGACTGTAGGCGTGGCTCTTCTTCTCTTCATCTTCGTCATCTTCAAGAGGATCTGCACCGACAGGCAGTATGTACGAATAGTTGCCCTCGCCCAAATTCTTCTTCAGCAATGGGAGGTACTGGCTGGTCTCCAAACGGGAGTGAGTCACTAGACAGTGCTTGCCATCCTTGCCGAACTCGTGCTCTATCAAGGGTATGTCGTCGGTGTCCTCCTCCAAAAAGTACTTCGTCAGCGCAAAGGACTTGTCGGGCTTGATACCGGCCTCGTCAGCATAGTCTATGGCACCATACACCCAGTTGTGAGCCTCGTCATAGCTGCATGGCTTGGCCTTCACCTTTTCAATAAATTCTTCAAATTCAAATCCCTCCTGACGCAGGCGGCAGAAGCTGTCCTTCACACCGCAACACCAAGCATCAACCAGATAGCAGGCAAAACTCAGACGTCCTCCTGTATGCTTGCGGCTGACAATCACGTATCCCTCGCCATTCCCGACAATTTCGTCTGTTATGTAGCATGGGCCTATTTCGAGTTCACGTGTACGTTGGCGGATGTAGCTCTCGTCGCTAAGAAACTGTTGCCCGCCGCTGCTTTGTTTCTTTCTATTTTTCTTTGTCATAAAATCGCATTCCTTTTGGCTATTTTGTTGCAAAGGTAGCTTTTTTCTTGAATATTCCAAAAGAAAATGCTAATTTTGCGTAGCATTTCGCAAACTTTGGTGTATATAGTAGCAAATGGACAGAGAGACGTACATATCCTGGGCGGCAGAACTGCGGCGGCGAGCCGTGGAGGCTGCGACGGCGGCGGTCGGCAGTGAGGAGGCCGAAGACGTGGCGCAGGAGACGATGCTCAGGATGTGGGAACGGCTGGACCAGTTGGATGGCGACAGGGAGCGGCTATTGGCTTACGCAGCCACCTCGGCCCGCAACCTGGCACAGAACCGGCGGCGACAGAAGCGACGGCACCCCCTGCTTCAACTGTTGGGGTGGAAGGGCGACCACACGGACGACACACCACAGCGACGACTGGAAACGACTGAGACCGACAGCCTGTTTGCCGAGGCGATGGCGCAACTGCCCTACAACTGGCGCACGGTGTTGCAGATGCGCAACGTCGAGGATATGAGCTTCGCCGAGATAGCGGCCATCACGGGAATGACGGAGTCGTCGGTGCGGGGTACGCTCTCGAAAGCCAGGAGACGGATGATAGAACTAATCAATAGACAGCGATGATGACAGACAAACAGATAAACGACTTGCTCGACCGGTTCATGGCGGGCGAAACCAGCGAACAGGAGGAGCGGCTGCTGACCGACTACTTCTGCACGCGGGCGGACATTCCCGAAGCGTGGGCGGCCTATGCCGTGATGTTCAGGGGATTCCGGCTGACGGCAGACGATAAGCACAAAACGAGTAGTAAGTATAAACCCGGGGCCACTGGAGGCCACTGCGAAGTTCCCTCCAGTCGTTTTCAGCATCGCTGGTGGATGGCGGCTGCGGCTGTCATACTGCTGTTGCTGGGCCTATGGTGGTATATGCCTGAAAAGGAAAGCGCGACAGAGACGGTGGCTAAGACGGAAACGCCGACTCCGAAGCCCGCGGTGCAACCGGCTGCGGAGGCTGTCCAACAGCCAGTGGCCATGACCGAGGTCCCACGGCAGAAGCGCAAGGTTCGTGCGGCAAAACCGCACGACACTGTGGAGGCAGTGGAAGAAGAAGTGCGTGGCAGCGAAGCAGAAGCCGTAGCTGAAGTCGTGGTCGAAGTGAACGACCCGGCCACCGACCTGCTCAACATCGACATGGCCGCCGTGCAACAGCAGGGCGCAGAGCTGCGCACGGCTCTGGCCATCATGAACCAAGAACTCTTTGAATCGGAATAAGCTTATGAGACGAATACCCATTTTGCTGTTAATGCTGACCGTCGGCACCGTCGGTTCGACGGCACAGGGACTGTGGATGAACCGCCTGATGGACGACTTCACGGCCCATGGTGCCAAGGTGTCGGTGTCGCGCATCAACGACAAGTACCACCTGTCGCGGCGCTGGAATGTGGCCTTCGACCGCGACTTGCCGCTGGCCAATACGGTGTGCATCGTCCTCGACAGCATGGCCCGCCACGCCGTGGAGTCCTACCGCTACGAGTGCCACCGCAACGGCAACGACACCATCACTTACTCCATCGCCCTTCGCGGCTACGGCAACAACGACGACTACGTGCTCGACCTGACCCGCGTGGCCGACGCGTCGAGCACGTGGACCAACGACTACAACGACTTCAAGAAGACGCACGCCTATCTCTACCGCAACCCCTACATGCTGCAGGAGCGCAACTTCTACAACCTGCTGCAGGGCAACAACCGCCGCATGTACTTCGGTGCCCGCGAGGCCGTGATGTTCGACTACGTGCAGCACCACGGCAACCTCATCGCCATGGCTACCCAACTGAACGAGGCCCAGGGCACGTACTACCACTTCGCCATCGCGCCCTTGGACAGTCTGCTGGGCACCCTCAACGCCCGGAAGACGCCCGTCCACTACCGCCACGAGGCCGGTCAGCCGGTGGACAAGGCCACCACCTATTATTATACGGACTACCTGCTGCCGAAGTCGAAAGGACAGAGCGAGTCGCGCGGCACGCTCTACGTGGTCAAGGCCGACGAGGGGGCTGCCATGGCCTACCGCACATTGCTCGACGCCGCCAACCGCCACCTGGACGAGAACCCCACGCAATGCTGCGTGTTGGAGTACACCGACCGCCACTTCAAGCTGAGCGGCGTGAGGAACACCACCAAGCTGCTGGTCAACGAGGTGGCCGAGTCGAGCTTCCTCATGGCCGACCTCGACCGCGACGGCACGCTCTACGTCCTTAGGCTCGAAGTGGACGGCGAATACTGGATACCGAAGAACTGGAAGCAGTGACTCCTTTTTAAGACTACGAATTATACGAATTAGACGAATTGCTTGATGATAATGAACAGAACTGGGAAATGGCTGATGGCCGCAATGTTGATGCTACTGCCGATGGCAGGGCTTGCGCAGGACAAACTCATCTGGGTACACAACGCAGACAGGTCGTGGCGGAAAGAGAATCCGCAGACAGTGCTTTACGACCAAGAGAAGACACGGCTGCTGATGCCGCAGGGAGCGGCCTTCGGCGTGGAGTGCATACCGTCGTTCTCGACCGAGTGGACGCTGACCTACGACTCCGTGGCCCACGCCCTCGTCTACCGCGAAGTAGAGAAAAGCCTCTGGCATGCCACATACAGGGCTTTGCATAAGCTGAAGAAAGGCAAGAACCACTCGAAGTGGGTACTGCGGAAGCGTCCGAAGGACTATGTGGCACCTGCCGTGAAAACCGCCTCGCTCCCCGTCAGCGCCGATCAGGCGTGGATGCTGAGGGCTGTCTGGACATCGGCCTTCCACGATGCCGAGGACCGCGAGGTATTAATCCTGGACGGAACGAAGTGGGAGTTCTTCATCGACGGACGGCGGGCCAAGTCGCACCGCGAGGAAAACGCGCTCGTCAGCTTTGTCAACGACCTGAAGGGAGCCGTCGCTACAGGCAATGTGAGTCGCAAAGACTCACTCATCGGCAACGCATTCCAGCAGGTGGTGGCCAGTCTGATAGCCGTCGACAAGCCGCCCCGCAAGGACAACGACTCCATCGTCGTCATCACCAACGGACAGCAGCTGCCCGACTCCCTGTGCCGGTTGATCAACCACAGACCCAAGCAGTTCTACTACCAGCGGGGCGAACTGGTCACCTATGAAAGCACATGGAGCATTTATGGAGCGAAACAGACCTTTGACATCGACTGCCCGGTGCTGGAGCTGAAGACTAAGCCCGACACGCTCAGCGATGCCTACGTCAGCCGGCATCCGGCACTGCAGCAAACGCTGAATCATTATACAGGCACCGTCGTTGACCAGGATGACAAACCGATAGCCGGTGCCTGGGTGGGCATCTATGGTGCAGGGGCGGGCGCACCGACCGACTCCGCCGGCCGCTTCTCCTTCTGGGTGCCGCGCAAGGCCACACGCTTCTACGCCGAATGTCCAGGCTACGAGAGGCTACGCAACATCGACGACATTGACTTTCCGTCCGTCATACGACTGAAAAAGACTAAGAAGTAACAAACCATAAAACAAACAAGAAAATGAAAAGACTCACAACACTCCTGGCCGTCATGCTGATGGCCGCCACAGGCCTGACGGCCCAGAACGTGGCCCCACGCGGGCTCTTCAAGTTGCAACGCTTAGGCTACGAAAACGGACGCCCTGACCACGTGCCCGAGATGGTGCAGTACAAACTCAGCACCGACAATGTACCCGTGACGCTGATGGTGCGGAAGAACACGCCGCAGGACTACGCCTACTCTATGCGGATGGACGAGCCTCACCCCTACAGCTGTACCGGCGACGTGCCAGTGGGCGAGAACGGGCGGGGCACCCGCATCTACGACGGCTACGACGACCGCTTCACGCTGAAGTGGTACAACAACCTGCGACCTTACGAGGGTGCCGTCTTCCCGATGAACGAGTTCGTCACCGAGTACTACGACCGCAAGAACATGGAGCCGCAGATGGTGCGAAGCATCGAGATGCTGCAGATGAAGCACGAGAAGGCGTCGCACCGCTTTGCCGGCAGCTGGCGCATGGTGGGCTTCTACGGCTTGGTCGACGGCGAGCGCATCCTGAAAGCCCCGACAACTCATCTCTTCAAGGTCTATGGCGAGAAGGACGTCACCTTCCTCTTCTGCTCGCCTCAGCAGCTGACGGGCGGCACCGTCTTCTACAAACCGCTGGTGGTCAAGTCGGACAACTGCATCAAGGAGGGCGACAACAACGAGTGTACCATCACCTGGAAGAATGACGACACCTTCATCCTGAAGTTCGACCGCGGCGACGGCACCTTCGTCGAGGAACTGTGGAAGCGCTCGGGCCTGCCCAAGCCGTTCCAGCAGCTCTTCGGCACCGATGTCCCTGTCTACGACATCCAGATTCCAAGTGGGTTCTGATAACTACTAACCGCGTAAGCAATGGAAGAAGGAACTCCTTACGATTCATGGTCTCCTCAATTGCTATTAGTACTCGTCGTTCTCCGTGCGGGCGATGATTTCGTTTTGTAGCTGCTCGGTCATGTCGTTGAAGTAGTCGCTGTAGCCGGCGACGCGCACCAGCAGGTCGCGGTAGTCGTCGGGGTGCTGCTGGGCGTCGCGCAGGGTGGCCGTGTCGACGATGTTGAACTGGATGTGGTGGCCGCCGAACTTGAAGTAGGTACGTATGAGCGAGGCCAGCTTGCGCTGATCCTCGTCGCGACGCAGCAACTGGGGCACGAAGCGCACGTTGAGCAGCGTGCCGCCCGACTTCGTCTGGTCGAGCTTGCCGAGCGACTTGATGACGGCCGTGGGACCGTGGGTGTCGCTGCCGTGGGCAGGCGATGTTCCGTCAGAGATGGCGAAATGGGCAAAGCGGCCGTTGGGCGTGGCTCCGCACACACTGCCGAAGTAGTTGTGGCAGGTGGTCGAGAGCATGTTCAGCTGTGTCCGTCCGCCACGGGTGTTCGGTCGTCCCTCGATGGCTTTCACCAAGTCGTCATAGACGCGCACGGCTATCTCGTCGGCATAGGGGTCGTCATTGCCGAAGAAGGGCGTGTGGTTGCGGATGTAGGCACGCATAGCCCCCCCTACTGCCCCCGAGGGGGCTTCTTTAGTGTCCCCCTCGGGGGACGAAGGGGGGGCTCCCCAGTTATTCCTGCATGCCTCCAGCATCTCGTCCATCGTGTAGCGTTTGTCCTCGAAGACGTGCTTCTTCAGGGCCGACAGGCTGTCGGTGATGGTGCCGAGGCCGGTACACTGGATGTAGGTGGTGTTATAGCGGGCGCCGCCGCTGTAGTAATCTTTTCCTTTCTCGATGCAGTCGTCGATGTAGAGACTGAGGAAGGTGGCTGGGGCATAGAGCGAGAACATCCGCTCGATGTAGTTATTTACCGAGAGTTTCAGGTTGACGAAGTACACCATCTGGCGGTGCCAGGCGTCGTACAGTTCGTCGAAGGTCTGGAACGTGAGCGGGTCGCCAGTCTCCAGTCCGAGCTTCTTGCCCGTCTCGGGGTCTACGCCGTTGTTCAGCGTAATCTCTAAGATCTTCGGCGTGTTGAGGTAGCCCGTCAGCAGGTAGGCTTCCTTGCCGAACGCGCCCACCTCGATACAGCCGGAGCAGCCGCCCTCGCGGGCATCCTCTAAGGTTTTGCCCTCGCGCACGAGTTCCTTTATATAAGTGTCGGGGTTGAAGATGCTGGGGTAGCCGTGGCCCTGACGGATGACCTTGATGCCCTCCAACAGGAAGTCGTCGGGCGTGTTCTGGGCGATGTGGATGGAGAGGCCGGGCTGTAGCTGGTGCAGTTCCTCTTGTATCTCCAGGATGATGAACGACAGCTCGTTGGTGGCGCTGCGTCCGTTGCGGTCCACGCCGCCGATGTTGATGTTGGTGAAGTCGTTGTAGGTTCCTGACTCCAAGGCAGTGACGCCCACCTTCGGCGGAGCGGGCTGGTTGTTGAACTTGATCCACAGACAGCTCAGAAGCTCCTTCGCCTCGTCGCGGGTCAGCGTGCCGTCCTTCAGGCCCTGCTCATAGAACGGCCACAGATGCTGGTCAATATGCCCGGGGTTCATCGAGTCCCAGCCGTTCAGCTCGGTCACCGTGCCGAGGTGAACGAACCAGTACATCTGGATAGCCTCCCACAGGTCGCGGGGAGCATGGGCGGGCACCCAGCGACAGACTGAGGCAATCTTCTGCAATTCTTTCTTGCGCTGCCCGTCAGTTTCAGCAGAGGCCATCTGCTCGGCCAGTTCCGCATGCCGCTCGGCAAAGAGGATGGCGGCATCGCACGATATGGCCATCGCCTCCAGCTCCTGCTGCTTGTCGGTGGCCTCGGGGTCGTTGATGTAGTCGAGGCTGGCTATCTTACGCTCGATGCGGGCCTTCACGTCCAGGAGTCCTTCGTGGTACATCTTGCCGTCCATGGCCGTGTGGCCGGCGGCGCGCTGTTCCATGAACTCGGTGAACACACCGGCGTGGTAGGCCTCCTCCCATTCCTTCGAGACATGGTTGAAGATGCGCTCGCGCTGTGTCTTGCCCTTCCAATAGGGGATGACCTCGCGCTCGTAGGTGTCGATGTCCTGCTGCGAGATGGTATAGCGCTGCAGTTCCCGCTCGTTCAGAGTATGCAGGTCCTCTACCGAGTGGCACGTCAGTTCGGGGAACGTCGGTACGGCCTTCGGCTTCGGTCCGCGCTCGCCGACAATCAGCTCGTCCTCGCCGATATAAATGGTTTTCTTCTTGCAGATTTCGTAGAAGTTACGGGCACGCAGCACGGGTGTCGGCATTGTGCCGTAGTTCTCCTTATAGAACGCCGTCTCAATCAGCGCCCGCTCTATCGAGAGCGTCGTCGGCGTATCGAAGTTCTGCTGGCGCAGGCGGCGTATGCGGTCGTTCATGCCGCCCAGGTTTTCGGGATGTTTGATGGTGTAGTTCATTTATTGCATTTTTGCTTCATAGACTTCCTCAATGGTCATCGGCTTCTTGATGGTGCCAAGCAGGCGGGCGCCTTGCTCGGTCATCACGTAGTTCAGCTCGTTGCGCAGACCGGTGAAGTCGCGCCACGGGCCGAGACGGTCGTAGCAGATAAAGTCACGGAACTGGCCTTCGGCCTGCCACTTGTCCATCAGCTCGGGGATGAAGTAGATGCCTGGCTCGACGGTGAAGACGAAACCCGGCTCAAGGGGACGGGCGAGGCGCAGCGACTTGAAACCGAACTGCGTAGACTTCACGGTGCCCTCAGCATAGCCCACGTACTGCTCGCCGAGGTTCTCCATATCGTGGACATCGAGGCCCACCATGTGGCCCAGTCCGCAGGGGAAGAACAGGGCGTAGGCACCGGCCTCGGCGGCCTCGGCGGGGTCGCCTTTCATCAGCCCCAGTTCCTTCATGCCACGGGCAATCTCGGTGGCGGCGGCGATATGGGCATCGCGGAAGGGGCGTCCCAACTGCAGTTTATCGACAGCTGCCCAGAAGCTGCGCAAGTGGATTTCGTAGACCTCGGCCTGGCGCTGGGTAAAGCGCTCGCCCACGGGCATCGACGACGACAGGTCGCCGGCGTAGTGCGAGCGGGTCTCTGCTCCAGCATCGAGTAGGAAGATGTCGCCCTCCTTCAGGTCATGAATAAAACCGTGGTTGTGGAGCACTTGACCCTGTACGGTGGCGATAGTCGGGAAAGCCAATGCTCCACCGGGACGACAGGCTACCTGTTCGACGACGGCGGCCACCTCCGACTCATGGATGCCGGGGCGGACGGTGCGGTAGGCGGCCAAGTGCATCTGCGTGCTCAGGTCTACCGACTCCTCTATCAGCCGCAGTTCCTCCTCGTCCTTATGGTTGCGCTGGCTGACGATGGCCTTGATGAATGGCACGCTGGCCTTCGCCGGTTGTGCGGCAGGCTCCACGCCTAAGAGCTCCCACAGCCACACGCGGTGGTCGCCACGGTAGGGCGGCAGGAAGTGGACAGACTTCCCCTTGACGATTGTGGCCAGCTCGCTCATGGGCCGGACGTCGGCGATGCCCACGGTGGCAGCCAGTTCGCGGAGCGACGGCATCGTGCCTGTCCAGACGATGTCGTCGATGGTCAGCTCGTTGCCGAAGATGATTTCGCGGTCGTTGTCGACGTCGATGACGGCGGCCAGTCCGGCGTAGTCCAAGCCGAAGAAATAGAGGAACGTCGAGTCCTGACGGAACCGGTAGGTATTGTCGGCGTAGTTCATTGCTGCCTCGTCGTTGCCGAGGAAGAGCAGCAGTCCGCTGCCCATGTCGCGCTTCAGCTGGGCGCGGCGGCGGATGTAGGTTTCCTTACTTATTTGCATATTGGTGGTGTTATGATGTTTTCTGTACTTTGTCTGGCCATGCTCTCAGCCAAGGAATTGAGCGCAGAGCATTCGTCGCGGGAGATGCGGTGGGCGTGAGGGGGACTGCTGGAAAGGGTAAGCAACAGCAGATGACCATCGGAGCAATGGTCAACCAGCTCGCCAGCAGGCTTGTGGTAGTCCGTGAAAGGTTCTACGCACAGCTGGATGCAGAAGAGACCTTCGCGGAAAGCCTCATCGCGCACCCGCTTCTCGTATTCGCTGATGAAAGGACTGATGAGGACGGCCCCGCGGCGGGCAGCGAGGATGCAGCCGTTCATATAGTCGCGGCGCTGTTGGTCAGTGAAATAGCGGCGCACATGAACTGCCACAAGGGGCGCATCCAACAGCCGCACCTGGCCGATGGCCGAGAAGCTCCAGTAGGCGAAGCGCACCCCCCGCTGGACGACAAAGAGCTCGGGATGCTGGCGGCGAAGCATGAGACGGCGCGGATTGTCGCGGACGTAGTCGATCATGTTCTGCAGCTGGCCCTCGTGCAGCAGCAGGCGGTCGTGGTATCCCTTTTCCCAGAGGGGGCGCAGAGGGGCGCTCCGGCCGCTTTCTCCGCGCGAATCCGCGCTGCACGGAACCGCCGCCCCCTGGTCCAGTGCCCCGCATATTTGCGGGGAAACGCCGTTAAAGGCCCTGGTACAGCCAACCATGAACCCCCTGATGACATCGCCCAGCGCAACGTCCATCTCCTTTCTGACAAAGATGATGCCATGGAAATGGTCGGGCATCAGCTGGCAGTCCAACAAGGTGATGTCACGCTCGCAGGGCTGGCCCGTCCTCGCCGCCTTCTTTTCGGCTATCTGCCGCTGTATCGCTGGAATCTGCTGCCAGCAGCGCAGCACCTCGCGGCCCAAGGCCGTCGGTTCTATGGCGGCCTCGCCCGGACCGTTTCCCGTCAGCCTGCCCAAGAGCGGCTGGCGCCCTTCGGTACAGAGGGTGACGAGGTAGATGCCCCGACCGTGGTAGTCGTGGTGCTGACTGCGCTTGTGCATCTGGGGCACGTCGCGGCTGTCGCGGGGTTGGGGCGCGTTCATCGCTTCTACTGAGCTTTGTTTTGCTATTTAGAGTTGACAAAGGTACGAAGAACTTTGCAAAAACACTTATCGTTAACTCCTTTTAACTCCAATAACTCCTTTAACTCCCCAAAAAGCACTATCTTTGCACCACGAATCTAATTTAATTATCACTAAGAAACATGGCAACATTAACAAACGACAAGCTGGTCATCGTCGGCGCAGGCGGCATGATCGGTTCAAACATGGTTCAGAGCGTGCTGATGCTCGGCCTTACCAACAACATTTGTCTGTACGACATCTACGAACCCGGTGTTCACGGCGTTTACGACGAGATGTGTCACTGTGCCTTCCCCGGCGCAAACATCAGCTATACCGTCGATGCCGCTGAGGCTTTCACGGGTGCGAAGTACATCATCTCCAGTGGCGGCGCTCCCCGTAAGGAGGGCATGACCCGCGAAGACCTGCTCAAGGGCAACTGCCAGATTGCCGCTGAGTTTGGTGAGAACATCAAGAAGTACTGCCCCGACGTGAACCACGTCGTCGTCATCTTCAATCCCGCCGATGTGACAGCCCTCACGGCGCTTATCCACTCCGGTCTGAAGCCCAACCAGCTTACCTCGCTGGCTGCCCTCGACTCTACCCGTCTGCAGCAGCAGCTGGCACTGGAGTTCGGCGTGCGCCAGGACAAGGTGACAAACGCCTACACCTACGGCGGTCACGGCGAGCAGATGGCCGTCTTCGCATCGAAGGCAATGATCGACGGCAAGCCTCTCTCAGAGCTTCCCCTCTCCGACGAGCGCTGGGCTGAGATCAAGCACATGACCACCCAGGGCGGCAGCAACATCATCAAGCTGCGCGGACGCTCTTCGTTCCAGAGCCCTGCCTACCAGGCTGTCAAGATGATTGAGGGTGCCATGGGCGGCGAACCGTTCAAGTGGCCTGCCGGCTGCTACGTGAACAGCGAGGAGCTTGGCTTCAAGAACGTCATGATGGCTATGCCCACCGTCATCGACAAGGACGGCGTACACTTCACCGCCCCCGAAGGCACGGCTGAGGAGATGGCTGCCCTGAAGGCTTCATACGAGCACCTGCAGAAGATGCGCGACGAGATTATCGGTCTCGACATCATTCCTGCCGTGGCTGACTGGAAGTCAGAGAACCCCAACCTGTAAGGACCTGTAAGAACTACACACAACAGAAAGCAGGGGGATGCGCCTTTTCGGACGCATCCCCCCTGTTTTCTTGTTCTGCCAGTGCCAGAAAGCCCTTCCCGACTCTGACCGTTCATCAATATCCCGTGTACTGGCCGATGAACAGGACGGCACCCGTCTGCTGTTCGCTGATGACGTAGAGGAAGGGGTGGTTGGCGTGGAAGGTGACGTATTGGGGTTCTGGTCCAATAGATGTCTTTACAACTCCGATAACGGTGACGGCAGCCGCCTCAGTACCCTCCTCGTCGACTTTAATCTTGGCCACTTGCTTCATCAGTTCAATATAGACTTCCGTGTTGCAGAAGTTACGGAAGTCGGCCTTAAATGGATTAAAGGCATCGGGCATACCGAGCTTGGTCATAATGGGCTTCAGGTCAATGTCGGTATCGGTCTCGAAGCGGGGCAGCCATACATCGACAAGTGTGGAGTCCATCTGCTCGTTCAGCTGCTGCCACACCTCGGCGGTGGGCACCTTGGGCAGGGCGTTTGTCTTCGCCTTCGGCAGCAGCACCGTCATCTGGAACGAGCTGTTGCCGTAGGGCAGGCGCAGGGCCTGACAGTCGTCGGTCTCGGCATATTCGAAATTGGTCGTCTGATGCATCATATCGGCGTAAGTCATTTCTTCCGTACCACCTGCATGCATAAATGCCTCTTTCATCGTCAGTGCCTTGTCGAACTTCTTCTTCCAGCTGCCCTTGAAGTAGATGGCGTTGAGCAGATAGCTGACGGCATCGGGGTTGAACTCATCTTCCTTCAGCGCTTCCTTGATCATTCCCTCCGTGTGGTCGCTGCCCCACTTGTTGATGACGTCGCGGGTCTTGCCGTCGTGGAAGTCGCGTGTCTCAGGCTCGGCGTCGTAGAACGTCTTCGCCCGCTGTACGAACTCCGTCTGCAGTTCGTACCCCTTGTTCAGATAGATGGTGTTGGCTATCAGCACCTTCGTCAGCGGGTCGAGCGTCGCTGCCCGCTGCAGCATCTTGTAGCAGAAGGCGTTGATGCCGTCGGCCCCCGTGTCGGCGAAGCCCAGCACGCTGTTAATCTGCTTCTGCGTCTCGCCGGCGGCGCCGTTGTTCAGCATACCGAGAGCATAGGTGATGCTGACGGGCGACACAATCTGGCTCTTCACTTCGTCCTGCACCTCGCGGAATAGGTTGAAGGCGAAGTCGTTACTCTCTTTCACCATCTCCTGCTCGGCGCGGGTCAGCTCTAATTCTGTTGGCGTCACTACGGGACAGATTACCGGCTCCGGCTTCGGACTCTCGCTGTCACTGCTGCATCCCACTGTTGTTGTTGCCATCAGGATCAGGGCGATGGCGGCCCATGGGTTTGCTTTTTTCATGCTTTTTCTCGTTGTTTATCTGTCCTTATAACGGAGGGAGGTCGGGAATCCTGCACCTGGAAAGTATAAAGAGTGTTAAAGAAAGGCGGCGGGTTTCGGGCAAAACCCGCCGCCTTTTTCTTGTAAACCGCCGCCTTTTTCTCATAAACCGCCGCCTTTTGTCCGTAAACCGCCGCCTTTTGCCTGTAACCCGGTGCCTTTTGCTTAGGTGTCGGTTCGGGTGTCGGTTCCAGCCTCCGAAAGCTGGCAAAGAGCGCTGTTTTGCTGATGTCTCATACCGTTTTTTATATATATGATTGTCATTTGCACTTTTTATCCTGCACTTCCTACACTTCCTACACCTAAAAAAGTTCAACAGGTGCAGGAAGTGTCGGAAGTGTAGGTTGTTTCCTGCGATTAGTAACTATAAGTACGCCACAAACAAAAAAAAGATGCTCCCAAAGTGCAAGATTCTGAAGTTTCTGCGTTATATAATAAACAAGGTATAAGAATAAGGTATGAAAAGAATAGGAAAAACTGTCTGGCTCATGGCCGTCATGGCGGTTTGCATGCTGATAATGGCGGCGTGCAGTGATGGTGGCGAACATGATGCGTCCGACGTAAGTAGCAATCTTCAAGCTACGGATGCCACTCACTTGTTTGACGGCGTCTACAGTGGCGAATGGTCCATTGACCAGCTTGTGGTCGATACGGCGCAGTTGATGGTTGTGGGAAACGTGCTCAAAGTCAGACTGCCGGAGTCAGTCTTGACGGAACTTTGCTTTGGACCGATAGGAAATGGAGAGGTTATCTCTTCTATTGATTCAGAAGTACATCACAAGGCTGAGTTCCTGGGCCTGCCCGCCGAGATACAAATCTACAGCAAGGGCTATACCAACGAGGCTGTCTATGCCGACGCCAATAGTGACAAGGCTGCAGTCGGCGAAGTTATGTATTATGCCGGTGCTTCATACGTCACCATTGTCGACGGCGTGACGTACGTCGTCGAACTGCTCTCCGACGAGGCTGGCCGTACCGTCTACAAGATGGACACGATGGGCTGGACGATAGCCTACCGAGTCACGGGGTTCCGCATCACCGACACTAAAACAATGGCGTGGAGCGTGAAGCATCGGGAGCACCCCTTCACCTTATACTATAACACGAAAGAACGAATCAGATAACCACGACGGTGGAGACAGAGCGACAACTGCTTGAAGCCATCAGGGGCGGCGACCGGGCTGCCATGAAGCGACTCTACGACCGCTACGCCGGCTACGCGATGGCCGTCGGATTGAGGTATCTGCCCGAGCGCGACGAGGTGCGCGACGTCATTCAGGACAGCTTCGTGCGCATACTGACCTCAGTCGGGCAGTTCAGCTACCGAGGCGAAGGGTCGCTGAAATCGTGGGTGGGGCGCATCGTCAGCAACCGCGCCGTCGACTACCTGCGCGAGCACCAGCGCTTCGTGACGGTAGGCGGCATTCCCGACGAGCCCGACAGCCCCGACGAGCCCGACATCGGCGGCGTGCCGCCCGACGCGCTGACGGCGATGATAGGCCGGCTGCCGCCGAACTACCGCACGGTGCTCAACCTTTACGTCTTCGAACAGCGGCCCCACCGCGAGATAGCCCAACTGCTGGGCATCAAGGAGAGCACCTCGTCGTCGCTCTTCTTCCGGGCCAAGAAGATGCTGGCCAAGAATATCAGAGAATACTTAAACAAACAAGGAATATGAAGCAGGATAAGTGGACACAACAACTACGCGACAAGCTGGCGGAGCACGAGGTAGCGCCGCCCGAGGGGTTGTGGGAGGAGATAGCCCCCCTCTGTCCCCCCTGTAGGGGGAAGTCCCGTTTCGTAGCCTTGCGGCGGTGGGCGGCGGCAGCGGCGGCGGTTGTTGCGGTGGCAATATTGTGGTGGGAAGCCCCCCTCAGTCCCCCCCGAAGGGGGATGTCGGAGGCGCAGCAGTCCCCCTCCCTTGGGGAGGGGAAAGGGGTGGGCCCTGAAACTATTTCAGAGTCCACACAAGCCCCGAAGAAACTGCTGGCAGAGGAGATACAGAAGATACAGACCCTACCTCTGGTCCCTCCCCACGAAGGGAGGGAAAGAGATGAGCAGGAAACGGTCGATGAGGCTCAGCCTGAGACTCCGACAACCGCTGAACCCGCTGACAGCCATACGGAGCGCCCAAGCGTGGTAGAGGCAGAGACAACGGACGAGCTCAGCAATACCTGTGAAGCCGTCGTCCGCGATATAGACCGGCAGATAGCTGAGATAAAGAATACGAAGAGCGGCCCCCTGACCCTCGGTCTCTATGCGATGAACGGCTTCAGCGGCCAGTCGAGCAGCAACGGCGTGCTGATGGCTGAAGAAATGGCTATGAAATACCGGGAAGTCTATGACAACAGCAACGCCACGTCGGCGCGCAGCACTGAACCCATCTACCTGACGGGCTACGAGGAGCGGCAGCACCACCACCGCCCCGTCTCCTTCGGTCTGACACTGAGCTACCCGCTCACGGAGCGGCTGTCGCTGACCACCGGCCTCGTCTATACGAAACTCTCGTCAGACTTCACCCAGGTGATGAACAAGATGCAGATACGGCGCGAGCAGACGCTCCACTACGTCGGCGTACCCCTCGGCCTGAGCTACCGGCTCTGGGAGTTGAAGGGCTTCCGGGCCTACGCCTCGGCGGGCGTACTGACCTACCTGAACGTCGCCACCCGCGTGGTGACCGAGGGCGTGACGCAGGAGATGGAGAAAGACCGCGCGCAGCTGTCACTGAACGGCAGCCTGGGCTTGCAGTATGACGTCATACCGCAGATAGGACTGTATGTGGAGCCGGGCCTGAGCTACTACCCCGACAACCGGAGCCACATACAGAATTTCTTCAAGGATAAGCCCGTGAACCTGAGCCTGCAGGTGGGCTTGCGCGTGAACATCAAATAGTGGTTACTTCAGTATGACGCCGCCCATGGGCTGGATGGTGATCTTCGCCTGCCCCTTCTTGTCGAACTTCAGCTGGCGCAGCTGCGGACCGGCCTTCGGGTCGTCGACGTAGTAGCTGACGGTCCGTCCGGCCCACTCCTCCATCTTGATGGTCAGCGTCTTGGCCTGCGGCTCGGCGTTCAGGCCGGCCACGTACCAGTTGTCGCCATTGCGGCGGGCCAGAACCACGTACTTGCCGGGATAGCCGTCGAGGAAGCGGGTGTCGTGCCACACGGTGGGCACCTCGCGCAGGAAGTCGAGCTCAAACTGCGGCAGTTCGTCGAGGTTGTTGGGCTGCATGGCGATGCACTGCACGCGCGTCTGGGTGGTGATGGCGGCGGCCATCTCGAAGATGTCGGTCGTGTAACGCTTGTGGCGGCTCTTGTTGTCGCGGCTCAGGTATTTGTTCATAATCGTGCCGCCCCAGTCCATCGGCCCCATGGCGTTGCGGATGAAGGGGTGCATGCACAGCTCGAAGGCCTCGCTCTTGGCGTGACCCTCGCTGAAGAAGACGTTCTCGCTGGCGAGCACGGCCTCCGAGGCCACATAGTTGGGGTACATCATCTCCCAGCCGCGCGGCATGGTGCAGCCGTGGAAGATGACCTGCAGGCCGTAGCGGTTGGCATCGAAGAGGATGTCCTCGTAGAGCTGCATGGTCTGCTGCTTGTCGCCGCCGAAGAAGTCGACCTTGATACCCTTCACGCCAATCTTCTGAAGCCAGGCCATTTCCTTGTCGCGGGCAATGGCTGTCGACATGCAGTCGCGCGGCGTCTGCGGGGCGTCGTTCTCGTAGCCATTGGAGTTGTACCACAGCATCAGGCTCACGCCCTTCGACTGGGCATACTTCGACAGCTCCTCAATCTTGTCGCGCCCGATGCGCTGGTCCCACCAGTTGTCGACCAGGCAGTACTCGAAGCCCATCTTGCCGGCGAGGTCAATGAACTGCACCTGGTCGGCGTAGTTGATGCTTTCGTCCTGCCACACGAGCCACGACCATGTGTAGCGGCCAGGCTTGTACTCCGTCGACGCTTTGTATTTGGCCGGCAGTGAGGGCAGCCCGTATTTGCTCTCGACGATGGGCTTCAGCGAGGTTCCGATGACGATGGTGCGCCACGGCGTGGTGTAAGGCAGGGGAATGCCGGCAAAGGGCGTGCCGTTGCCGTTGTTCTCGCCAGCCTGGGGGAAGGCGATGGTGTAGCCCGTCTCTGGCGAGTAGTCGCTCAGGTGGGAGCCCACGTAGCTGCCGTCGACGCCCGTCTCACTGACCAGCGCCCATAAAGCCCCCCCTTCGGCCCCCGAGGGGGCTACTTTAGACTTACGGACGTTTGTGTCTCCCTCGGGGGACGAAAGGGGGGCTTTGAATAGGCAGGGGAACGTGTACCCCTGCCCGAACTGCGACCGCTGGGCCATGGGCTGGTCAACCTTGTAGTCCTCCTCATAGCTGGGCTTCGTGCGCTCCCAGCCCGTCATCGGGCCTATCTGCGGACAGAGGAACGTCGTCGTGCCATCGGGGAAATTGAACGAGCTGACCTCGCGGCGGATGACGCCACACTTCGGATTCTCGCCCGGGCGGGGAATCTCGTAGCAGTAGGCCACGCCGTTGTCCGTCACGTTGAAGACGACCGACATCTGCTGCCCCTTGGCATTGGTGAACGGCACGGTGTAGCGCACGGCGTTCACCTTTCGGCTCGGGCCTCCTTTCACGAAGATGGTGGCATCGCGCAACTGCATCCTGTACTGGCCCATCGTCAGCCCTTTGGTAAAGTCGCCGAAGTCGGCCTCGAAGCCTAAGCGCGAAGACGTCAGCACCGGCACACCGTCGTAGCTGACGCTGTAGGTGGCCACGCCGCCATCGTCGCTGAATGTCAACTCAAGCCTGTTGTTCGACGAAGGCACGGTCTCCGTCCTTGCCATCATGGTGACGGCGGTCAGCAGCACAGCTGCAAAAGTCATTAGTCTCTTCATATCTGCGTTAAGTTTTAAGTTTCTGCGGGCAAAGGTACGAAAAAAAACTGTATCCGTGTAATATTGTCGGCAAAAAGTGTGTATATATTAGTAGAGACAACAAAGCAATGAACCGAAGCGAAGACATAGTACGACAGTACGGACAGAGCGTGTTCACCATCATCTGTCAGCTGGTGGGCAACGTGCAGGATGCCGAGGAACTGACGCAGGACGCCCTGCTGCGCGGCCTTAGCCAGATGGACAGCTACGACCCGGCAAAGGCATCGCTACGCACTTGGCTCTGCCGCATCGCTTACCGCACGGCCTTGAACCACCTACGACGGCCTGTGCTACAGACGCTGACGATGGATGACGAGGCCGTCAGTGCAGCGGCCGAGGCTGAGATGCAGGTGCTCTTCCAGCAGCCCGACGACGAACGGACGGAACTGCTGGAGCGGGCCATCGACCACCTGACGGCTGAAGAGCAGACGCTCGTCACGCTGTTCTACTATGACGACCTGCCCCTTGCCGACATCGGCTACATCACCGGCCAGGCTCCCGGCACCGTCGCCACCCGCCTGCACCGCATCCGCCACAAGCTCTATCAACTCATCAAACAAATCCAGGACTTATGAAACAGGACAACACCAACGACACCGAGCGGCTGCGCTACCAAGACGTGAACCTGCGCCGCGCCATACAACGCCGACAGCAACGGGCGCCCCAGTTGCCCGCCGACTTCAGCCTTCACCGTAATAAGCGTAGGATGAGGTGGCACAGGATGGCCGCCGCGTTTATAGGCTTCATCGTCATCAGTGGCCTGGCATTCGCCGCTGCTTACTTCCTGCAAGACCACTCTGGACAAATCCGGGAGAATGCGACGGAAACAAATCACTCCACTCCTCACGCTCCGACTCCAGCTCCCGTCCACTTCAGCAATGCCCGCCTTGACAGCATCCTCACCGTTGTGGCACGCCACGAGCACCGCGCCGTCAGCTACCATAGTGAGGCGCCGCGCAGCCTGCGCTTCACCATCACGTGGAACCCTGACCAGCCCTTGGCCGACTTCCTCGCCACCGTGAACGAGTTCGAGGGCCTACGGCTTACCGACGCCCGTGACACCATCTTTGTAGAACAAACTGCCAAGGAAAGCCAGCCATGAAGCGCATCCACCTTCTCTTCCTCTGTCTGCTGTGCTGTGCCGGTGCCACAGCCCAATCCCAGTCCCTCGCCGCCGCCCTCGAAGCCTTGAACCAACGGCAGTCGGACTACGAAATCAGCTTCATCCATAACGACCTGGAGCACCTGCAGGTCACCGCCAGCGTCAGCGGCCTGTCCATCCCCAAGGCCGTCAGCCGCCTCTGCAAGGACCAGCCCGTCCGCGTCAAGCAGAAGGGGCGCGACATCTTCGTGCAGTATAAACCCAAGGCCGACAAACGCTATATCATACTCTCAGGCAAGGTAAAAGACAACCTGACGCACAACGACTTGCCGCACTCCAATGTCCGGCTGCTCACTGCCGATGGCGTTCGCATCGACTCTTGTGAAGCCATCTCACACATGCAGTATGGCAATAACCCTCCCATTGAGTACGCAAACTTTGCTTTCAGAGTGCCTGCACGACCTGCCAAATACATCATCCAGGCCAGCTACGTGGGCTTCAAGACTGCGGAAATGCCTTTCGAGTTGAACAACATCTATCGTCGCGAACAGCGTCGGGAACTGCCTCCTGTCTACATGAAGCGTGAGACAAAGATGCTTCAGGAGGTGGTGGTCACCTCGTCAAAGGTGCAGTTCTACTACAAGGGCGATACGCTGGTGTTCAATGCCGACGCTTTCGAGTTGGCTGAAGGCTCCATGCTCGACGCGCTGGTACGCCAGCTGCCAGGCGTCGAATTGAAGGAGGGAGGCCGTATCTACCACAACGGGAAGTATGTCGACGCCCTGCTGTTGAACGGAAAAGACTTCTTCCGAGGCGACCATACCATCATGCTCGACAACCTGCCGGCCTATACGGTGAAGGATATTCAGATTTACGACAAGTGGGGCGACCAAAGCGAGTTCCTTGGTCAGCACGTCATGGGCGACAACCGCTACGTGATGGACGTGAAATTGAAGAAGGAATACCGTATTGGCACCTTGGCCAACGTCGAGGCCGGCCTCGGCACAAACAGCCGGCACTCCGCGCCCGATGGTCAAGTGCCCCGCATATTTGCGGGGAGCCCCCTCCTCGCCCGCCTCTTTGCCCTCCGCTTCAGCGACCACTCGCGCCTTGCCGCCTACGCCACCGCCAACAACATGAACGGCGACGGCAAACCCGGAGAAGCAGGAAGCTGGACCCCACAGCGATTGCAGGACGGCGGACGGCTGACTCAGCAGCAGGCCGGCATCGACTATAGCGTAGAGGACCGCAACAGCAAATGGAAAGCCGACGGCAATATACAAGTGAACCATACCGACCTCAACCGCGAGACAAATACTAACCGCCAGAACTACCTGCCGACTGGCGACACTTACGACCGCATCCAGAATACCCAGCGCGACAAGAGCCTGAAGCTGAACACCAGCCACCACTATTACCACAACTTCGGCATGTGGAACCTCGACGTGCGTCCCTCGCTCAACTATCAGAAGTTTGACAACAGCACATACAGCCTCGCCTCAGCCTTCTATCAGAACGACAGCCTCATCAACCGTAATCTGCAACGCGGCCTCACCGAAGGTCACAGCATTGACGGAGCAATCCGCCTAAGCAGCACTTTCAAATTCCGCCACAGCCCCGACTGGGCTTCCCTCGATGCCGAAGCCAGCTTCAGCGACCAGCAGGAAGACCGCCACCACCGCCAGTCCGTACAGTATGTTGCTGTATCACAGCAACCCCCAACATGTCTCAACCGCTACACCCGCAACCACCCCAACCGCTCATGGAAAGCCAAGGCTGGCGGCACCTATCAAATCAACTTCACCTCCCTGATCCGGCTGCAATTGAATACGGGCTATACCCACAACGACCGCCGACGCGAGTCGTCGCTCTTCGACATCGACACCACCTACGCCCTCGGCCAGTTGCCATCAGCTCACGAATACGAGCAGAACATTGACCGTCGCAACAGTTATACGAGCCATTTCACCGAAGACATCTACGACTTCAACCCCCGACTGTTCTATAACGCCTACAGCGAAGACGAGACTTACCAGAGAAAGTGGTGGGCACAACTCGGTTTCCCCGTTACCCTCGTACGTCAGAAACTTCGTTACCAGCGTGGCAGCATCGATACGCTCGTCACTCGCAACACCATGCCTGTCAACGTTTGGGACTGTTTTGTCCAGTATACCACCATCAACCGTAAGACTGGCAATGCCCAGAAAATGATTCTCCAGTACATCGCCACCTCATCGACACCCGATTTGCAGAACCTCGTCGACATGCGCGACGATACCGACCCGCTGAACATCCGCATAGGTAACAACAGCCTGCGCAATGCCATTAACCATCAGTTCTCCTTCGGCCACCAATGGGGAAACGCCAACCGTAAAGAGACTAGTTATCGGTACTCGCTCGGCTACACCATCATCCAAAGTGCCCTCGCCATGGGTTATCGTTACGACCGCGCCACTGGCGTCCGTACCTGGCAGGCCGACAATGTGAACGGCAACTGGAATGCCGATGCCAGCTACCAATTCAATACGGCCATCGGCAAGAAGCACCCCCTGCGCCTCAATGTCAGTCCGAGTATCAGCTATCAGCACAGCGTCGATCTGGTTGACCAAGAGCGCAGCACGGTCAACACCCTCTCGCTCAACAACACGCTGAGCCTCTCCTACAAGCTTGGCAACCACTCGTTCAGTTTCAAGAGCACCACCCTCTGGCAACGCTTCACCACCCCCAATGTCCTGTATGCTGCGATATCATCGCAGCCCCTCACCCTCACCAACGCCCTCACCGCCCTCCTGAAACTCCCTTTACAGATGGAACTCAACACCGACCTCAACCTCTACACCCGCACTGGCTATGCCGACACTCGCCTGAACACCACCGACCTCGTATGGAACGCCCGGCTGACGCGCCCCTTCCTCAAAGGCCGCCTGCTGCTGATGGTCGACGGTTTCGACCTCCTCGGACAGCTCGACAATGTCACCCGCATCGTCAACGCCCAAGGCCGCACCGAGACCTACACCAACGTCATGCCGCGCTACGCTCTGCTGCACGTCGTGTACAGGCTGAACAAGCAACCGAAGAAAAAAGTCCAGTAGACGTTTGGTTAACAACTAAAAAAGGGAAGGGTGTTGACTAAACATAAATGTTAAAAAACGGGGGCGGAAAAGGAAAAGGACGACGAATAATTTGACGGCATAGCGGCTTTCGGCTAACTTTGCACCAAGAAAAGAAATCACAGACGATATGACAGAGAACCATTCCATGAGACCGCTGACGCGGGCCGAGTCAGAACTGATGAACCTGCTGTGGGACCAGCCGCAGGGCGTGACCATCAACGACCTGGTGGCACTCTACCCGGAGCCGCAGCCCGCGCGGACCACCGTTGCCACGTTGCTGAAGATTCTGGAGGCGAAGGGCTATGTGGAGCACCGCCGACAGGACGGCACAGGCCGGACGTTTGTCTATTCGCCGCTGCTCACCCGTGAGCGCTACGTCACCTGTGTGCTGCGCGACGTGAAGGATACCATGTTTGGCAGTTCGGTGAAGAAGATGCTCTCGTTCTTCGTACAGCATGAGGACATCAGCAACGAGGAATTGCAGGAGATTCTTGAACTGATTGATGACACAAACGACCAGACGCTATGATATACTATGCCCTTAAGTCGGCTCTGCTGCTGACGTTGCTCTATGGTGGGTTTTCAGCCCTGCTCAGCCGAGAGACGTTCCACCGCTTTAACCGCGTCATGCTGCTCGGTATCGTGGTGCTGTCGCTGGTACTGCCGGCGATGCACATAAGGATAAGCAATAATCCCTTGACACACAACAATCTCCACAGCCTCAACAACCTCAACAACCTCAACACCCTCCAGACCCACCCCCTGCCCCTCCCTGTGAGGGAGGGGAGTGAATACACTCAGGAACAACATTCTGCGTATGGCTTAACTACGCCCCTCCCTCACTGGGAGGGGCAGGGGGTGGGTCTGTTGGGGATGGGTCTGTCTGGGTTGGGTCGCATATATATAATAGGTGTATGTATTGCCATCCTGTGCTTCATCCGTCGCAGCATCTTGCTGATTCGCAGCTTACAGGGAGGATTGCGCTTGCGCGACTCACAGGGCAACACCATCGTCGTGAAGGGTGGTGAGTTCCCGCCGTTCAGTTTTATGCACTGGATAGCTATCAGCGTAGGCGACTACGAACAGCACCGCCGCAGCATCCTCACCCACGAGCAGGCTCACGCCCGACTGGGACATTCGTGGGACGTGCTGCTGCTCGAAGGGTTGCAGGTGGTGCAGTGGTTCAATCCTTTTGCATGGCTCTTAGCCCGCGAACTGAAGGCCATCCACGAATACGAGGCCGACGAGGCCGTCATCTGTCAAGGCATCGATGCAAAGCAATATCAACAACTTCTCGTGATCAAGGCTGTCGGCAACCGTCTGCAGCTGTTTGCCAACACCCTGAATCGCGGTTCACTCAAACAACGAATCAACATGATGCAACAACAGAAATCCAAC
>JAFPVW010000176.1 GCA_017395215.1 Prevotella sp.
TATAGTATATTCTATTTTGCGGGTTTTAGGCGGCCTCTATAAAACTGTCATCTGTCATACTGTCATCGATGGGTGGGGGCACGAATTTTTTATCCATTTTTTCGTGATATTTTTGCCGAAAAATTTGGTGGTCTCAATAATTTTTTGTACCTTTGCAATGCATTTGAGAAGTCGCCAGGCGACGACAAACTGGGGCAGTTAAGACGTCAAACTGCGGCAGTTGAAACAGCTAAAACGGCCAATTAGCTGAACGAACCGGCGACGACGCGCGCGAAAGAAAAGGGATGAAAAACAAGAAGGCAATACTCTTCGTCTGCCACGGGAACATCTGCCGCAGCCCCATGGCGGAGTTCGTGATGAAGGACCTGGTGAGGAAAGCGGGGCTGGAGGACCGCTTCGTCATTGAGTCGGCAGCAACATCGACCGAGGAAATCGGCAACGGCGTCTACCCGCCAGCACGGCGCAAGCTGGCGGAGCACGGCATCGGCTGTCAGGGCAAGACAGCGCGCCAGATGACTCGCTCTGACTACGCCCGCTACGACCTGCTGATTGGGATGGACTCGTGGAACATCCGCAACATGAACCGCATCTGTGGCGGCGACCCGGAGGGCAAGATCGTGATGCTGATGGACTTCACCGACAGACCGGGCGACGTAGCCGACCCCTGGTACACGGGCGACTTTGAAGCCACCTGGCGCGACGTACAGGAAGGCTGTCAGGCGCTGCTCAAGGCTTTGCGCGAGGCTTAACCCGGCTATACTCCCTCGCAAACTCAAAGAGCAACTGGGGCAAGTGGCAGTAGCCAGTGGGGTTCTTGTCGAGGTAGTCCTGGTGATACTCCTCAGCGGTATAGAAGTTCTGCAAGGGCAGTTTCTCAACGGCCAGGGGCTGGTCGTAGTGCTGCTGCTCGTCGGCGAATACCCTATCAATGACGGGCAGGTCGTCGGCGCTGGTGTAGTAGACGCCCGTACGGTAGCGAGTGCCCTCGTCGTGGCCCTGCTTGTTGAGACTCGTCGGGTCGATGGCCTTAAAGAACATCTGCAGCAGGAACTCAAGGCTCACCACCTCAGGGTTGTACCTGACGAGCACTGTCTCGGCAAAGCCGGTCAGGTCGGTATACACCTCTTTATAAGTAGGATTCTCTGTGTGGCCGTTGGCGAATCCCACCTCGGTTTCCACCACGCCCTCAATCTGTTTGAAGTAATGCTCTGTTCCCCAGAAGCACCCTCCGGCAAGGTAAATCTCTTTTTCCATGTCTCCTTGTCTCCTTATTACTTGAACAAATACTGTGCAAACTCATGGAGCGACTTGCGCCACACCTGCCACTCGTGGTCGCCGGGATAGGAGTTGAAGCGCACCTGGACACCGCCGTCGCGCATCTTCTTGACAATGTTGCGGGTGTACTCAATACGCGGGTCCTGCTCGCCGCAGCTGAGGAAAAAGACGTCGAACTGACGGTTAAACGCCTTCGTGTCGGTCAGCATGCCGGGCACCTCCTTCTCGAGATCGAAGTCGGAAGCGCCGCGAATACCGCCGAACATGCCCGTTGAGAACACGCCCACATTGGCAAACACCTCGGGCGAGCGCAGACCGATGTAGAACGACTGGCCGCCACCCATCGAGAGTCCGCACATGGCCCGGCTCTTGCGGTCCTTCCTGACGCGGTAGGTCTTCTCGACGAAGGGAATGATGTTATCGATCATCTCGCTACGGAATGTCTGCATGCCCTGCCAGCTGTAGCCGCCGCCGAAGCCGCCATTGCGCGAGCGCACGTTGCTGTTGGAGCTGACAACAATCATCGGCACGGCCTTGCCGGCAGCTATCAGATTGTCCATAATCTGAGCCGTGCGGCCCTGCTCCATCCAGCCGCGATGGTCCTCGCCGCCGCCGTGCTGGATATAGACTACGGGATAGTCGCGCCCTGACTCGTTATAGCCGGCAGGGGTATAGACCATCAGGGGGCGCCACGACTCGTCGACCTTGGAATAATAGTAGACGGTGCGCACTTCGCCACGAGGCACGTCGCAGACCTCGAAGTCGTCCATACCAGCCTCCTTCACCTCGATGGCACTTGACCAGCGGCTGCAGCCGTAGAACGACTGGCTGGCAGGGTCGGCTACTGAGACGCCGTCGACGATGAGGGAATAGTAGTGGAATCCGGGCACCTGCGGCTTGGTGGTCACGGTCCAGGCTGCGCCCTGCTGCTGCATGTCGTACTTCGTGCCGCCCAGGTCGATCTGCACGCTTCGGGCCTGGGGAGCGTTGACGCGGAACATCACGCTACCGTCGTTCAGCACGCGCGGATAGCCGTTGCGGTTGATGTTGGTCACTGGGGAGTAAGACCCTTCTGGGAACTGCTCCCTGCGCATTTCCTGGGCTGCCGCGCTGGTGCCCAAGGCTGCCATCAGCATGAATGACAGGATGATTCTAACGGTTCTCATCTTACGACTTACTGAATGAACTTTGCCTTTGATGCATCGCGGGGCTTGGCATCGGGCTGCTCGTCGGGATAGCCGATGGCGAGGATGTAGTTCAGCTTGTAGCCCTCGGGAATGTCGAGACGGTCGAGGAAGAACTTGGCGTCGGCATTCGTGTTCAGCCAGCGCACAGGGCCGCCGAGACAGCAAGTGCCGAGTCCTATCGACTGCGCTGCCAGCATCATGTTCTCGCCGAGAAGGCCGGCATCAAGCTCGCCGCCGCCGTTGGCAGGCGTGCAGACGCAGATGAGGTTGGGCGCATTGCGGAACATGTTCTTGAAGTTCTTGTCGCGACTCACCTGCTCGGGGTTGGCCTTCTTGTAGACCTCGTTCACGTCGGCAATGAGCTTCTGGTCTTCCACCACGCGTACGATCCAAGGCTGGGCGTTCATGCCGCTGGGGGCATTGATGCCTGCACGGACGACGACCTCGAGCTTCTCGTGCTCAACGGGCTTGTCGAGATACTTGCGGATTGAGCGGCGGGCCATGATGTTGCTCAGCACGGGGTTGACCTCCATCATGACGTCAGCCTCGACGTCGCTCATCTTGTCGCGCGGCTCATAGCGCTTCAGTATTCTGCCGTCGCGCGAGATGAGGAACTTGGTGAAGTTCCACTTGATGTCGTTCCCCTTCTTCAGCCAGTTGTAGAGCGGGTGGGCATTGGCGCCATTGACCTCAATCTTGTCGAACTGCGGGAACTTTACGTTGTAGTTGAGCGTGCAGAACTGGTGAATCTCCTGAATGGTGCCGGGAGCCTGCTGGCCGAACTGGTTGCAGGGGAAGTCGAGTATCTCGAGCCCCTCGCTGCGGTACTTCTCGTAGATGGCCTCCAGGTCCTTGTACTGAGGCGTGAAGCCGCATCGGGTGGCGGTGTTGACAATGAGCAGCACCTTCCCCTTGTAGTCGGCGAGCGACACGTCCTTGCCGGCATCGTCCTTCACCTTGAAATCATACACACTCGACTGTGCCGACATCGTCAGCACGCCTGCTACGGCCAACAGGCAGATGGTCATTAGTTTCTTCATATTCGTCTGGTTTAATTCTAAAAACACTTAAAACTGTTTGCAAAAATAATGATAATTCGCGAAATATCCCTATATTTGTACCCATAATTACAATTCTTTATGTTTTTATGACCGATATGAGAAAGATTTTAATCCTGACGATTCTGGCCAGCTGGCTCACACTTGGCATGAAGGCCCAGAGTGGACTGAAGAAGGTCTATAACGAGGACGTCAATCCCATTGAGCAGATTGACAAGGCCATTGTGAAAGCGAAGTCGCAGGGGAAGTTCGTCGTCTGTCAGGTTGGCGGCAACTGGTGCCCCTGGTGCCTGAGGTTTGCCGACTTCATCGCCAACGATACGGCCATCAGCAAGGTCATTGCCGATAACTTTGAGTATATCCACACGAACTATAATCCCCGTCAGTCGCAGGGAGCCGACAAGGTGGAACAGGGGAAGGCCCTGATGAAGCGCCTGGACAATGCCGGCCGCTTCGGCTTCCCCGTGTTTGTGATTCTCGACGGCGATGGGAAGGTCATTCACATTCAGGATTCCAGCTTCTTAGAGGAGGGACAGGGCTACAATCAGCAGAAGGTGCTGCGCTTCTTCAAGAACTGGACGCCGCAAGTGGTTCAAGGACGGCCATCCCAAGTTGGAGAGTCGGCTGAGGACTAACTTCATTTCTTCTTCACCGGATCGCAAGTAAGACCGCAGCCGAGCTTCTTGAATATCTTGCGGTCGACCTCGGAGAGCATCACCGTAGAGTGAATCTGGCAGTCGCGCAGACGGGGCAGCTGCTCCAGCGCACGGCTGCAGAGCTCGTCGTGCTCAGACAGGACACTCAGCGCCACAAGCACCTCGTCGGTATGCAGTCGGGGGTTCTTGGCACCGAGATATTCGGTCTTGGTCTTCTGGACAGGCTCGATGAGGCTCTGCGGAATGAGCTTCGTCTCGTGGTCGATGCCGGCCAGGTGCTTCGTGGCATTCAGCAGCAGGGCGGCGCTGCAGCCGAGCAGGGGTGACGACTTGGCGGTGATGATGGTGCCGTCCTCCAGCTCGATGGCGGCAGCCGTGTGGCCCGTCTCAATCTTGCGCTCGTAGGCGGCTGTAGTGGTGCGGCGATAGGCGGTGGTTATCTTCGCCTGGTTGAAGAGCAGGCGAATCTTGTTCACCTCGTTCTCATTGTCGGCACCGTCGGCCATCTTGTTCGTCGCATCGTAGAAGCGGCGGATAATCTCGTTGCGGCTCGCGTCGCAGCACACCTCGTCGTCGCAGATGCAGAAGCCTACCATGTTGACACCCATGTCGGTCGGCGACTTGTAGGGATTCTCGCCGTAGATGCCCTCAAACAGCGCATTCAGCACGGGGAAAATCTCCACGTCGCGGTTGTAGTTGATGGCCGTCTTGCCGTAAGCTTCCAGATGGAAGGGGTCAATCATGTTGACGTCGTTCAGGTCGGCGGTGGCGGCCTCGTAGGCAATGTTCACGGGGTGCTTCAGCGGGAGGTTCCAGACGGGGAACGTCTCGAACTTGGCATAGCCGGCGCGGATTCCCCGCTTGTTCTCGTTGTAGAGCTGCGAGAGACAGGTGGCCATCTTGCCGCTGCCCGGACCGGGGGCGGTGACGATGACCAGCGGCCGTTCAGTCTCCACGTAGTCGTTCTTGCCGAAGCCCTCGTCGGAGGCTATCAGCTCGACGTTGTGGGGATAGCCGTCGATGGGATAATGAATGTACGACTTGATGCCCATACGCTCCAGACGGTGACGGAACTGGTCGGCAGCATGCTGGCCGTCGTAGTGGGTGATGACCACCGAGCCCACCATGAAGTCGCGGTTCATAAACTCGTCGCGCAGGCGCAGCACGTCCTCGTCGTAGGTGATGCCAAGGTCGGCGCGAATCTTGTTCTTCTCGATGTCCTCGGCACTGACGACGATGATGATTTCAATCGAGTCGCGCAGCTGTCCCAGCATGCGCAGCTTGGAGTCGGGCTTGAAGCCGGGAAGCACGCGCGAGGCGTGGTGGTCGTCGAAGAGCTTGCCGCCGAGCTCCATGTAGAGCTTGCCGTCGAACTGGGCAATGCGCTCCTTGATGTGCTCCGACTGAATCTTCAGGTATTTGTCGTTGTCGAATCCTATTTTCATGGCTTACTCCGTAATATTAGGAAGTTCCAGACCGATGCCTTTCTTCTTGTCGACGACCTTCAGCACGAGACCCAGCAGGAGGGCGGCCACACCAAGGCAGGCCAGCATCACGAGCGGGGCAGTATAGTCATACTGCGTGGGGTCGGTGACGCCCGGGTTGGTGGCGTCGAGCACCTTGCCGATGAGCAGCGGGAACAACCACAGGCCAATGTTCTGAATCCAGAATATCAGGGCGTAGGCCGAACCGATGACCTTCTGGTCGACGAGCTTGGGCACCGAGGGCCACAGCGAGGCGGGCACCAGCGAGAACGAGGAGCCAAGCACGAGGATGGTGACGTAGGCGATGACGATGCCGCCGACAGCCGAACCTTTGAACAGGGGCAGGATGAAGGCAAACGTCAGGTGGCAGCCGATGAGCAGCAGCGAACCGAGCACGAGCATCGAGGCGGCCTTGCCCTTATGGTCGACGTAGGAGCCGAGTATCGGGGTAATCAGCACGGCCAGCAGCGGGAAGACGGCGAAGATGGATTCTGCCGACTGGCGCATATAGCCCATGTAGCAGTAGATGATGAGCGACAGAATGCTGAGACCAAGCAGACCGTACTTCAGGTTGGCCTTCTTCTGGAAGTTGCTGGCGAAGCCGGCGGCAGCCACGACGAGCATGATGACATACTGGACGATGGTGACGTCGGGCTGTGCCCAGAACGAGTCGGCGGCGGGCTGTGTAAGCGTCAGGTTGCACTGCAGCATGTTGACGGCGTACTTCTGGAAGGGGA
>JAFPVW010000177.1 GCA_017395215.1 Prevotella sp.
CTTGGAACACTAAAGAAATCGCTTCCAACTTCTCTTCTAAACTAAATTCCTTTTTCATTTGAACCCTTAAGTTGTGTCCAACTTTCTGGGTTCACTTCAGAACCGACCCCATGATCCTTGTAGAACCGACCCCATGATCCTTAAAGAATAACACAGGAAACGGAAGTCCAATCGCGGCTTCCGTTTTTTCGTCCGAGACCCTCTCTTATCCCCCTGTTTAGGGGGAGGAAGGATAAAAAAGTGGGGGAAAAGAATGAAAATTTATTCTCATTCCCTTCGCTAAATCGAAATTTTGCACTATCTTTTCGCTTAGCGAGAAGATACTTCCGTTCGAAAATACTCAAATTAATTTGGTATTTTGCTCACTTATTCGTATCTTTGCAAGCGAAAAGAAATTAGAGAAGCAAACAATAAACCGTGAGACTATGAACATGAAACGATTCTTTCTACTGATATTGCCTGTCGCACTGTGCGGCTTGGTAGCTTGTTCGGACGACAAGGACGAAGAAAACGGCAACAAAAGGGGCAGCGGACAGACGGTGGCGACGGAGATGTGCCTCTATGTCAATGACGAGCACTACGACATTGCGCTGCCTGCCACCAAGGCGGTCGACCTCATCACGCTGAACACCGAGTTCGATGCCGACATCCGGGTGGAGAATGCCCGGGAGTTTACAAAAATTTCCGTCGGCGGTATTGAACTGACGGACGGCACCTGCTCGCTGCCCGTGAAGAAGATTGGCATAGGCGAGAAAATCGAAATCATCTACGAAACGGGCAATCAGTTAGGCACCGTCCACCTGAACACGCTGCATAGCGGCATTCCGAAGATTGTGGCTACGGGCAAGGCCGAGATTCCCGGGCAGTTCTACCTCTCGTTCATCTGGCGCCCGCTGATTATGAAGTACAACAACGACGGCGAGTGCGTGTTCTATCGCTACCAGCCCACCGACAAGGCCGACACGCCCGATGAGCTGGGCTGCTGGGACTTTAAGAAGCATATATTCGACGGCAAGACGTACTACAGCTATCATGCTCCCGACCAGGCCTTTGCCGACCGGGCCTTCACGGGCTACGACCCGGGAATGCGCGTGCTGATGGACGAGCACTATACCCCCATCGACACCATCCACGCACTGGCCAGCCGCGACGGCTTCCTGCCTGAGGGATCACCGTTGGACGGTCACGACTTCTACTTCTTCTCGCCTACCCACTGGATAGCCTCAGCGTCGTATGTCGAGCGCGAGGTGAACGGCACCCCGCTGGCCGTAGGCTACCTGCAGGAGGTGAAGGACGGCAAGGTGGTGTTCGACTGGTGGAGCACCGACCATCCCGAGATGCTGAACTGGGCCTGCGACGTTTTCGACACCAGCTACGACTACGTCCACTTCAATGCCGTGCAGGTGTTGCCCGACGAAAACTGGCTCTGCTCCTTCCGCGTGCTCAACACCATCGTGAAGATTGACCGCGTCAGCGGCACCGGCGACTTCCTGTGGCGCATCGACGGCGACTCGCTCGTCGATAAGCACTGTTTCTACGGACAGCACTATGCCCGTCTGAACGACAGCACGCTGACACTCTTCGACAACGGCAACGGCCACGATACTAAGCATACACGCCTGATGAAGCTCACCATCGACCCGGAGACGGGCAAGGTGAAGAGCGGCGGCGACGTGCTGCACAACAAGGGCGACTACTTCACCGTGGCCTGCGGAGCCTTCCAGACCTTCGGTGAACGCTTTGTTGCCGGCTGGGGATGGAGCATGACGGAGGGCGACAACGACCGTCTGGTTACCGAGTACGACGCCAGCGGACAAGAGATTTTCCAGCTGAGCCACATCTCGCGCAACGTGCTCCTCAACGAGCTGAACTCCTCCTACCGCTGCGTGAAATACGAATAGGCCCTGCGCGGTGATGCAGTAAAAAAACAAACTCGCAAGGGTCAAACGAACGAATTGAGGAGGTCGGCCACGTGGCTGGCCTCTTCTTCGGTCATGGCAGGATTGCAGGGGATGGAGAGTTCCTGGGCGTGGATGCGCTCGGTAATCGGGAACGACAGGTGGTGCCATTCGGGATAGCAGCGTTGCTTGTGGGGCGGAATGGGATAATGGATTTCCGTCTCGACACCATTGTCGAGGAGATATTGGCGGAGCTCGTCACGACGGACGCAGAGAACGGGGAAGATATGCCAGACGGAGTCGCGCTGAAGGCGGGCGTCAGCGTGGTCGGAAGCGACGGGGATGGTGATGGCAGGGTTATACACTTTATTAATATATATAGCGGCGATTTCCTTGCGACGCTGGTTTGCAGTGTCAAGGTCGCGCAGCTTGGCGTCAAGGATGGCGGCCTGGAGCTCGTCAATGCGGGAGTTGCGGCCAAGATGGTCGAAGACATAGTGGCGGGCGGAACCGTAGTTACCGAGGGCGCGGATAAGGTCAGCGAGGGTGTCGTCGTCGGTAGTCACGGCACCGGCGTCGCCAAAGGCACCGAGGTTCTTCGTGGGGTAGAAGGAGTGGGCGGCAGCGTGGCCAAGGGCGCCAGTGCGGGGACCCGCCGCTGATGCGATGGGAGTAGTGGTGGGGGCGGTGGCGCGACAACCGTGGGCCTGGGCATTGTCCTCGATGAGGAGGAGGCCGTGCCTAGCACATAGCTCCCCTATCCTATCAGTATAGGCACAACGGCCGTAGAGATGGACTATCATGACGGCACGAGTGCGGGGAGTGAGGGCCTGCTCAATGAGGTGGTCGTCAATCTGCAGCGTCGTGATGTCGGGCTCGACGAGAACGGGTGTGAGACGGTTCTCGGTGACGGCAAGGATGGAGGCGATATAGGTGTTGGCAGGCACGATGACTTCGTCGCCGTCGCGCAGGCGTCCAAGTTCCTTATAGGCTCGCAGGATGAGTGTCAGCGCATCGAGACCGTTGGCGCAACCCACGCAGTGCTTCGTTCCAATATATGCAGCATAGTGTTCCTCGAAGCGTCGCGTTGCCTCGCCTCGAAGGTACCACCCACTCTGCAGCACCTCGTCGGCAGCATGTTGGTAGGGCTCGTTAATCCGTTTCAGGTCTAAATATTTCATAGATTCCATTCGTAACGGTCAAAAACAATGCCACGTCCGCCGAAGCCCTCTTTCTGAAACACCAGCGGTTCGAGGATGGCGTTGGACGTGGGTTCCGCGCTCGTGCCAAACTCGAAATAGGGCAGATGGGCGTAGTCGTGACAGATGATGCGGTCGTAGAGGATGTCGATAGCTCCCAACTGTTTGCCCAGCGGAGTAGCCGAGCTGTATTGTGCCCGGACGACCTGCGCAGAGACATAGATGACCATCCCGGCAAGGATTTCGTCACCTTGCTTGGCAAGATACAGCACGATATTGTCAGGGAAACGCGAGGCGAGCAACGATATCTCGTCAAGCGTATGGACAGGCTTCGAGTCGTACTTCATGCGGAGATTGTCGTTGAGCACCTGCCAAAAACCGGCATAGTCGGTAGAACGCTCCACGGTCAGACCAGCTTCTTGAGCTCGTTTCAAGGCACGACGGCGAACGCGCTCCCAACGGATGGCTGAACGCTGGATGATACAAGTACCCAGGTCGCGCTCCTGCAAACGGGCGTCGCAGGTACGACAGATAGCATAGAGATCCTCCTCGGCAGCCATCTGGTGGTAAATCCAGGGAATGCACTTATAGAGCACCTGACGGAAACCCTGACTGCGCAGATAGTCGTTCAGCTCGGCAAACAGCGTGACGGTAGCTGCAGCCGTTGTCTTTGCATCCATCACCAAACCGCCATAGGTCAGTCCTGCGTGCGACTGCAAGACGTCACCCTTGCGATTGGCCGGCAACAAACCGTACAACCGCCCATCGAGATAGAACATCAGCGAATAATCGTCGAAGCGGTCGGCGTGGTAGTCCATATAGTCGCGAAGAAACAGGAACGTGCCGTTCTTGGAACGAGCCACAAACTCGTTCCAAGCAGACTTGCGCTCTGGGGTGTATCGGATGATTTCGAACATGATGCTTCGCTATTTCGACGTGAAACGCACAAACTCGTCATAATCGTAGATGTACTCGTCCTCGTCGAACAATTCGGAGGCAAGCACCAGACAGACGGCGCCGGAAGAGAAGTCCTCCAGCGTGCGCCATACGCCCGTGCCGACATACAGCCCCTGGTACGGATGATTCAAGTGAAAAGCCTCCTTGTTGCCACAGCCGTCGTCGAGCGTCACGTCGAACGAGCCGCTGACAGCGATGATGATTTCCTCACAGGTGCGGTGGGCATGACCGCCGCGACGTTCGCCCGAAGGGACATCGTAGGTCCAATAGACGCGGGCAATGTCGAACGGGACGTTCTTCATCTGCTCGGCTACCGTCAGATTCCCGCGCGGGTCGACAATCTTGGGGAGGGCTATGAGTCTTGCTTGCATTTTTTTCTTTTACCTCAATTTCGCATAGGGATCGGTGCCGAGGACGGTCTTGGCCAGACGCTTCGCTTTGTCGCGCAGGGCTGTGGTATCATCGCCGACTTCGCCGTAGCAGAGTACTACACCCATGCGGCGGCCTTTGTGGGCCTCGGGCTTACCGAAGATGCGGATGCGCGTGCGGTCTTCCTTCAGCGCGTCGACGAAGTTGTAGTCCAGGAGCGAACGGTCGACAGGCGTGGAAGCCTCCTTGGGTGAGAGGATGACAGCCGAAGCACCTGCGTGCTCGAGATGGATGCCTGCAATGGGCAGACCCATGACAGCGCGGAAATGGAGTTCGAACTCAGAGAGGTTCGTGGTGTGACCCAGCGTCACCATACCCGTATCGTGAGGACGGGGTGACAGTTCGCTGAAGATGACCTCGCCCTGCTTGGTCAGGAAGAACTCGACGCCCCAGATGCCGGCACCCGTGAGTGCCTTCGTCACCTTGTCGGCCATCATCTGCGCCTGCTTCAGGGCCTCGTCAGAAATCTTATAGGGTTGCCACGACTCGCGGTAGTCGCCGCTCTTTTGCACGTGACCGATAGGCGGGCAGAACAGTGTGGGCCAGCCGTGCTGCTGGGTTACGGTAAGGAGCGTGAACTCGCTATCGAAATCGATGAACTCCTCGATGATGACCTCCTTCACGTCGCCACGGCTGCCTTCCATAGCCTCCTTGAAGGCCTGCTCCAGTTCGCCCTCGTTATGCACATAGCTCTGACCGTGACCCGACGAAGACATCAACGGCTTGACGACACAAGGGAAGCCAATCTCTTCAGAGGCTTTCTTAAACTCGTCGAACGTCTTGGCGTAAAAATACTTCGCCGTGCGCAGACCCAGCTCCTTGGCAGCCAGGTCGCGGATGGCACGACGGTTCATGGTGAAGTTGACGGCACGAGCCGAAGGTACCACCTGAATGCCCTGCTCCTCGAACTTAAAGAGGCGCTCCGTGCGGATAGCCTCAATCTCCGGCACGATGATGTCGGGCTTATGTTTGTTGACGACGGCCTCGAGGGCATCACCATCGAGCATAGAGAACACTTCGCGCTCGTCAGCCACCTGCATGGCTGGCGCGTTATCGTAGCGGTCGCAGGCAATGACATACTGGCCGGCACGCATGGCGGCAATGACAAACTCCTTGCCCAGTTCGCCTGAGCCTAAAAGCAATATCTTTTTCATAATCTATGGGGTTGCCGTGGCACGGCAAAATACATTAACGGTTTGCGTACATATTATCATAATACTTCTGGTAGTCCCCTGAGGTGACGTTGTCGAGCCATTCCTGGTTGTCAAGATACCAGCGGACGGTTTTTTCTATTCCCTCCTCAAACTGGAGTGAGGGTTCCCAGCCCAGTTCCTTCTGGAGTTTCGAGCTGTCGATAGCATAGCGGAGGTCGTGACCAGCGCGGTCGGTGACAAAGGTGATGAGGTCCATGTCCTCGCCCTCTTTGCGACCTAAGAGACGGTCGACAGTCTTGATGACGACCTTGATGATGTCGATGTTTTTCCACTCATTGAAACCACCGATGTTGTAGGTCTCGGCTATCATGCCCTGATGGAAGATGAGGTCGATGGCACGGGCATGGTCTTCGACGAAGAGCCAGTCGCGCACGTTCTCGCCCTTACCGTAAACGGGCAACGGCTTGCGGTGGCGGATGTTGTTGATGAAAAGAGGAATCAGCTTCTCCGGGAACTGATAAGGACCGTAGTTGTTC
>JAFPVW010000178.1 GCA_017395215.1 Prevotella sp.
TGCGCTCGTAGTAGGGCTGCTCGCTCTGGAAAAAACCAAACTTCTTCTTGTGGCCGGCGGCAGCCGAGGCGTGGGGATACTTCACGATGCTGGCCAGCGTGGAGTAGGTCATGACGAAGCCACCTGGGCGGCGTCCCTTGAACTGGTGGGTGAGCAGACGGAAGCCATTGGCGTTGCCCTCGAAGTGGGTGATGTCACTCCAGAATGTTGGCGATACCTTCTCACGGAGACTGCTGCCCTTGCCCTCAGTAAAGAACGTCTGGATGGCCTTTTCGCCAGAGTGGCCGAAGGGTGGGTTCCCCAGGTCGTGGGCCAGGCAGGCGGTGGCCACGATCTGCCCGATTTCGGCCACGAGGCTGTTGCGGTAGTCGGCATTGCGGGCACAGAGGTGCTGGCTGACATCGTTGCCGAGCGACATTCCCACGCTGGCAACCTCCAAGGAGTGCGTCAGCCGGTTGTGAACGAAGATGCTGCCCGGCAGGGGGAACACCTGCGTCTTGTTCTGGAGACGTCGGAAGGGTGCCGAGAAGATCAGCCGGTCGTAGTCGCGCTTGAACTCCGTGCGGTCGTCGTGGCGCTCCGGATGGCGGTGTTCCTGCCCGAGGCGGCGGTTTGAAATCAGTTGTTTCCAGTCCATCATATTGCTACATTCTCTTGTTCTGACAGGGGGAAACACCGCGGCAGTCCGCACCTTTTCGGACTGTGATAGGGCCCACCCCTACATAAAATCGGTGCAAAAGTACAAAATAATTGGCAAAAACGTGCAGGCAGAGCCGTTTTTTCTTCATGGAGAGGGGCGTTTTGCCGTCAAGGGCGGGCAAGGCGTTAAAGGGAGTTAAAGAATGGGACTTTTCGATGCTTCGGGCGCGGTTAGTCGCCAAAAAGGTGTAATTTTGCACGGCGATGAGACACTTCATAGGCAAAACCACACTCTTCCTGCTGACCCTTCTGGCGGCCTCCGCTGGGCTGGTTGGCTGTGCCGGTTCGCAGACAGAAAAGGCGAAGGCGCTCGTTGAACAAGGCTGCAAGGACTACTACGACAGCGACATCATCGGAGCGCTCAACCACCTGCAGGCCGCCATGGACGCTGCCCGGAAAGAGGGCAACGACGAGGCCTACTTCACTGCGGGCGTCTACATGGTCATGACCTATGAGCTGACCGGCCGTAGCGAAGACGCCTACGAGCTGCTGAAGTCGCTGGACTACATGGAGAACACGCAACCGGAAACCTTTGCCTCGCAGTACTATTACCGCATGAAGGCCCTCTTCCTGGCAAAGATAGACGGCGACTTCGAAGCCTCTGCCACTTGCGGGAAAGAGGTCATCGAACTGGACCGCCGGCTCTACCCTCAGGACACGGCCTACGTCTACATTGAGCTGGCCAACCTCGGCGAGACGTACCTCATGGGGCAGGACTACGAGCACCTGCAAGAGGTGGTCGACGAGTTTGAGCGCAGCAAGCCGATGGACTACGGGCTCTACCTCGTGGGCTACTGCTACCTGAAGAGCAGCCTGCTCTATCACCACGCCGCCTACGACTCGGCCTATCACTACGCAGAGAGAGGCGTGGAATACTCCCGCCAGTACGATGCCGCCGACAACGAGATTCTGCAGCTTCGCCTGCTCTGCAGCATCGACAGCCTGCGAGCCGACATGGAGAACTACATGCGCCACCGCAACGAGCTTGAGGCGCGCACGACGCAGCTGCGCGGCACGCAGGTGAACTACCAGATTGCCGCTCTGAAGGGAAAGATCCAGCTGGAACAGAAGGAGTTCGAGAACCGCCGAACCCGCACGATGCACGTTGTTATCATCGCGGCTATGGTGCTGGTCATTATCGCCCTCGTCATTGTCATCCATGCCCTCCGACGCGCGGCTGAGACGCGCCGCCGCATGGCTGAGGTGGAGAAACAGCGGCTGGACACCGAAATAGAGCGGCAGCGGCTTGAGAGGGAACTGCTGGAGCTGAAGATGCGACAGAACGAGGAGAAGCTCGACCACGCCTACAAGCACAACGTCAGCATGAGCATTCAACTGGCCGAAATAGCAGAAAACTCCGATTCCATCGGTAAATTAAGCGCCCTCGAGCTGAACCTCAGGGAGCAGCAGGCCGACTTCTTAGAGCGCGTTAAGGCTCGCTTCCCGCAACTGACCGACAACGACGTCCGGCTGGCCGGATTCATCCGTATGAACATTAAGACGCAAGCTATGGCTACCGCCTTAGGAATCTCTGTCTCGAGCCTGAACACTGCCCGCTACCGACTGCGCAAGAAACTCGGCCTGGCACCCGAAGACGACCTGAAGCGCTTTGTCGATGGAATCTAAGGATTAGTCTTTTTTAATCCACTTGTCTATACTTTTGTCTATACCTTCCCTTTTGCCGTCTCGGTGAAATGGGCTACCTTTGCAGCCTGAAATGAGGGCGGCAATCGCTTTGCACGCCTCTCCCTACAGAACGAGGCGACCAACAACCATTAACTCTTAAACATATTAATTATGAAGAAAGCATTATTCCTAACCACCGTAGCCCTGGCTACGACCCTTGGTATCCACGCGCAGTGGAACACTGACGAAACGCCTAACTGCGTTTACGACGCAACAGGACAGAGTGAGAACTACGCCCGTAACCCGCAGGCACAGCGCACCAGCGACGGCAAGACTTGGCTCTACTGGATGACGTGGGGCCGCAAGGAGATTGGCGAAAGCACCTTCACCGCGGTGAGGACTTACGTCCAGCTGCTCGACAGCGACGGATGCCCCGTGTTCGACGAGCCCATCTTGGTGAACGACCACGCCACGCCGACGTGGTGGTCGAGCCATCGCCTCTGCATTGCTGCTGACGGCAGTGCCATCGTTACGGTTGCCGACAGCCGGTGCGACGAACCCTCGTTAGAAGCTGGCGGCAAGCCCAGCGCTTTCCAGCCAGCCATCTACAAGATTGACCAGGACGGCAACTTCCTGTGGGGCCTCGACGGCATCACGTACAGCGACTACGGCAGCACGCCAACGACCGATGCCTACGTCGTCGGCGAGGACACGTACTTCATCTTCAAGACCAGCGACCGCAAGTTCATTCAGCGCATCGACAACGACGGCGTAGCAGCCTGGCCGGAGCCCCGCGAGTGGGAATCGTCGTCGATGACCTTGCAGATTGTTCCTTCGGCCGACGGTGACTTCCTGCTCTTCGACGACTGCGAGGAGGGGGCCAGAGTGCATCGCCTGACGCCCGACCTGACCGAAGTGTGGGGCGAACCCGTCGTCTACGACTCCAACGTCAGCGCCACGAAGTCGGTCAATCCCTACCGCATAGCCAGCGACGGTAGGGGCGGTGCGGCCGTGGCCTACATGTACGACCAGACGAAGAACGCCAGTAACATCAGGGTGCAGTACATCAGCGCCGACGGAACGCTGGGCTTCGGGCTGAGCGGCCTGGACGCCTATTGCAGCGAAGAGTACGACCACAACTACTGCAACATTGCGCTGAACCCCGAGACCGAAGAGGTGCTCGTCGACTTCGAGTCGAAGCTGGCCACTGGTTTCACCGTGATGCTCCAGAAGTTCAATTACGCCGGCGACTACCTCTTCGGCGAAGAAGCGCAGCAGATAGCCCAGAAGGACCTGACGAACAATTACTCCTTCGGTCCGATAGGCAGCGGTGCCCTGCCCGGTGGCGACTGGATCGTGGCCTACCGCGACGTTGAGGGCTACGTCCAGAACTCGTTCGTCATTGCCCGCTACGACGCTGAAGGCAATCAGGTGTGGAAGCGCACCATCGGCCGCAACCTCGAAGTGACGGGCGCGATCCTGATTGTCGAGCCCGAGGCCTCTTACCTCTTCTACCGTGAGCAAGGGGAATCGAAAGCCCCCGGCATCAAGGTGTTCCGCATCTTCAACGAGAACGGCGACTACACCGTTCCGACGACAGCCGACGACAGCGAGGCGGCCCTCACGGCTCCCTTCGAGCTGGTCATGGAAGAGACGCCCCTTGACGACATGGGCGGATGGCTGACCTATGGCGGACAGCTCGGCGACGAACTGGCGGAGGACGAGGGCGACTTCAGCGTGAAGCGCTACTACACCAGCGAGAACACGCTGCTGCGCTACATGCCCGAGGACGAGGAGAGCTACTCATGGGTGGTCTCGCCGCTAATTGACCTCGGCAACGACCCGACGGCAAGCTTCGAGGCCTACATCGACTACACGTCAGACGAGGAGTTCGAGGGCGAATACTTCAACCTGCAACTGTTGGTGGCTCCCGAGGGAGAAGCCTTCAGCGAGGCCCACGTCATCGGAAAGCTCGACAGTGAAGAGCTGTGCGAAATGGACGAACAGGATCGGTTCAGCGCCCCGTTCGCCAACATGACGGGACTGGTGCGCCTTGCCATCTACGCCGAGGGCGAGGGCGAGTGGCTGCCCTGGCTTACCATCGACGCCATCGGCATTTCGAAGTCGGGAGGCACGACAGGCATCGCACTGCATAACAACAATATTGGAAAACACACGACAAGCATCTTCAACAGTGCTGGACAGCCGGTGACAGGCCTTCAGCGCGGCGTGAACATCTTGCGCTTCGCCGACGGCAGCATCCGCAAGGTGGTGAGACGCTAAGACAGTCGTCACCCGTTCTGAAAAGCATG
>JAFPVW010000179.1 GCA_017395215.1 Prevotella sp.
CTTGCCGAAGTAGTCGTTGCACACGCCCTCGAGCTTCTGGTTCAGCCCGCGGACGGCGAAGGCGCCGAACGACTGGCCCGCCGAGCCCTTGAACTTGATGTTGATGGTGCCGTCGGGCAGGCCCTGTTCTCCATATTTCTTCGCGATGACGCCCGAGAGCATCGTCGTCACGGCGCGGTCGGTATTCTTGATGGCGTAGTCGAGGGTCACCTCCTCCTGTCGGTCGATGGCCTTCTCCGCGGCGCGGATGATTTCCTCGTCCTTCACGCCGACGACGCGGGTGTACGCCCCGCGGTTCCAATAGAGCGCCTTGTCCGTCTCCGGCTTATGCAGCAGCCGCCCGAAGTCGATGGTGCGCCATTTCTCGATGGTTGCCGCGTCGGCGTTGGTGCCTGCTGTAGTGTGCTCGGCGGTTTCCCTGCCGAGCCCCCCGCCTGCGTTTCGTCCATTGTCCGCGCTGTCAGCGCGGTCTATCACCTCTATCATCTCCGTATGCCCGATAATCTCCTTCAATGAATGTACCCCCATCTCTGAGAGATACTCCCTCACCTGCTCGGCCAGGAACGTGAAGAAGTTCACCACGTACTCCGCCCGGTCCTCGAAGTGCTTCCGCAGCTCCGGGTTCTGCGTCGCCACGCCCATCGGACACGTGTTCGTGTTGCATTTCCGCATCATCACGCAGCCCAGCACAATCAGCGGCAGCGTACCGAACGAGAACTCGTCGGCACCCAGCATCGCCATGATGATGACGTCCTTCGCCGTCTTCAGCTGACCGTCCGTCTGCAGGCGCACCTGGTTCCTCAGCCCGTTGATCACCAGCGTCTGCTGCGTCTCGGCGAGTCCTATCTCCGGCGAGATGCCCGCAAACCGCATACTGCTGGCCGGGCTGGCCCCCGTACCGCCCTCGGCGCCGCTGATGACAATCAGGTCGGCCTTCGCCTTCGCCACGCCCGCGGCGATGGTGCCCACGCCGCTCTCGGCCACCAGCTTCACGCTCACGGCGGCCGTCGGATTGATGTTCTTCAGGTCGAAGATCAGCTGCGCCAGATCCTCGATCGAGTATATGTCATGGTGCGGCGGCGGGCTAATCAGCGAGATGCCCGGGATGGCGTTGCGCGTCTTCGCGATAATCTCGTTCACCTTGAATCCAGGCAGCTGACCGCCCTCGCCAGGCTTCGCGCCCTGCGCCACCTTAATCTGAATCTCCTCGGCGTTCACCAGATACTCAGCCGTCACACCGAAGCGCCCGCTGGCCACCTGCTTCGTTTTGCTGCTCAGGCTCACGCCGTCCACCGCCGCGTGGTATCTCGCATTATCCTCGCCACCTTCGCCGGTATTGCTCCTCGTTCCCAATTTGTTCATCGCCAGCGCCAGCGCCTCATGCGCCTCGATGCTGAGCGCGCCAAACGACATCGCCCCCGTCACGAAGTGCTTCACGATGCTCTCCACCGGCTCCACCTCGTCGATAGGTGTTGGCTTGGCGGCCTTCTTGAACTTAAAGAAGTCGCGGATGAAGATGGGTGATTCCTTCTCGTCAACGATGGCCGCCCATTCCTTGAATTTCCCGTAGTCGCCCAGCCTCGTCGCCAGCTGCAGCTTCGCAATCGTCTCCGGGTTCCAAGCGTGCTTAATCCCATCCTTCCTCCATGCGAACTGCCCCTGGTTTGTCAAGTATGTCGCTGTATCACAGCGACCCATCTCGTGCAAGCGAATCGCGTCGCGAGCAATCTCCTTCAGCCCAATTCCTCCTATCGTGCTTACCTCCGTCCCGAAGTACCGCCTCAGCAGCTCCTCCCACAGTCCGATGCTCTCAAAAATCTTCGCCCCCCGATACGAGCGTATGGTGCTTATCCCCATCTTACTCATAATCTTCTTCAGCCCCTTATCAACCGCCTTGATGTAATTGGCTTCCGCCGTCGCGTATTCCTCCTGAATCTTGTGGCGCTTCACCAAATCATCCAGCACCGCAAACGTCATGTACGGGCAAATCGCGCTCGCCCCGTAGCCTAAGAGCAGCGCCGCGTGCATCACCTCGCGAATCTCGCCGCTCTCCACAATCAGCGCCGTCTGCACGCGCTTACCCACGCTAATCAGGTAGTGGTGCACCGCGCTCACCGCCAGCAGACTCGGAATCGCCGCGTGCCGCTCGTCAATGTCCCTATCGCTCAGGATGATATAGTTCACTCCCTCATCGACGCTCGCCTCCGCCTCCTTGCACAGGTCCTCCAGCGCCTTGCGCAGCCGTTCCTCCGCGCCGTTTCGTCCATTGCCCGCGCTGCCAGCGCGGCCACTGTGCTCGGCGGTTTCCCCGCCGAGGTCGCCGCCCATCTCGAACAGCATCGCCAGCTTCTTCGTCTTGAATCCCTTATACCTTATATTACACAGTATATCCAGCTGCGTGTTCGTCAGCACCGGCTGTGGCAGTCGCACCATCTTGCAGTTGCTGGCATCGGGCGTCAGGATATTCGTCCCCACCGCCCCGATGTACTCCGTCAGGCTCATCACCAGCTCCTCACGTATCGGGTCGATGGCCGGGTTCGTCACCTGCGCGAACTGCTGACGGAAATAGTTGAACAGCACCTGTGGACGGTCCGAAATTACTGCCAGCGGCGTGTCGTTACCCATCGCCGCCACCGGCTCCTGACCCGCCGTCGCCATCGGCACAATCGTCCTGTCGATGTCCTCCTGCCCGAAGCCGAAGGTCACAAGCTTCCGCTCCAAATCGCTCACCCCGTTCTCCACGTGCCTGCCGCTCTTCAGCTTCTCTAACTGCACGCGGTTCTCGTTCAGCCACTCGCGGTACGGATGCGCCTTCGCCAGCTGCTCCTTGATCTCGCCGTCGTAGTAAATCCTGCCCTCCTGCGTGTCAATCAGCAGAATCTTTCCCGGCTGCAACCGGCCCTTGCTCACCACGTCGCCTGGCTCGAAGTCCATCACGCCCACCTCGCTGGCCACTACCATCATCCCGCTCTTCGTAATCGTGTAGCGGCTCGGCCTCAGCCCGTTCCTGTCCAGCATCCCGACGGCGTAGCGCCCGTCGCTGAACAGCAGCGCCGCCGGCCCGTCCCACGGCTCCATCAAGATGGAGTGGTACTCGTAGAACGCCTTCAGGTCCTCGCTAATCGGGTTCTTGTCGTTAAAACTCTCAGGCACCAGGATTGCCATCGCCTGTGGCAGACTCAGCCCGCTCATCATCAAAAACTCAAACACATTGTCCAGGCTCGCGCTGTCGCTCATCCCCTCCTGCACAATCGGCCGCAGGTCCCTGATGTCGCCCAGCGCCTCGCTGTTCAGCACGCTCTCGCGGGCCTTCATCCACCCACGGTTGCCGCGAATGGTGTTAATCTCCCCATTGTGCGCCAGCAGCCTGAACGGCTGTGCCAGCTTCCACTTCGGGAACGTGTTCGTCGAGAATCGCGAATGCACCAGCGCCAGCCCGCTCGTAAAGTACTCATTCGACAAATCCGGGAAATACCGCCGCAGCTGTCCGCTCGTCAGCATCCCCTTATAGATAATGTTCTTAGTGGAAAGGGAACAGATATAAAAAGCCTCACCCCCGGCCCCTCTCCAAGGGGAGAGGGGAGTAGATAGTTTTGCCAATGCCTCTACTCTATTCTCTATCCTTTTCCTTATTATATATAGTTTACGGTCAAGCTCTGACACATTGCTATGTAGGTAATCACTCCCCTCTCCCCTTGGAGAGGGGTCGGGGGTGAGGCTGTTGGGGTATGTTATAAACATCTGCTTGATATCGGGCTCCACCTCCCTCGCCGCCGCCCCCAGCACCTCCGGGTTCGTCGGCACCGCCCTCAGGTGCATCAGGGTGAGCCCTTCGCGCTCAATATCCTCGATCATCACAGAGAGAATCTCCTGCAGCGCCTTCCCGTCCTTGGGCAAAAACACAAGTCCTGTTCCGTACTTACCCTTCTCAGGCACAGGAATACCCTGCAACAGGATAAACTCGTGCGGAATCTGTACCATGATACCGGCGCCGTCGCCAGTCTTGTCCCTGGTTTCCGCCCCTCTGTGCTCCATATTCTCCAGCACCTTCAGTGCATTGTCCACCAGCTCATGACTCTTCCCGCCATGAATATTCACCACCATTCCCACGCCGCACGCATCATGCTCGTACAAGCTTTGGTAAAGCCCTTGCTGCGAATATGCTTCATTTTGTAACCTTTTCGGTGTTTGAAGTTTGCATTTTGCCATATTATCCTTATTTTTACTTTCCTTTTGTCTTTTTTCGGCTGCAAAATTAATACATTCTGTTTGTTTCTCCAAACTTTTACTTACTTATTATCTTCAAAAACGCCTCTTTTGACACTTTGCATAAAATCATCCCTATTTTTACAAAAAGTGTAAGCATTCCGTCTTTTCCACCCCCTTATTTCTTGCACTTTGACATTCCGCCCCACATAATAACTCTCGCACGAAAAAGCCGCCGACATCCATTTTCAGGACATCGGCGGCATACGTTCATTTTAAGAGATCTTTACGGCCTTTGAGCGGACGCCGAAGCGCATGGTTCCCAGACTGGGCAGGGGGATGGAGTGACCCTCGGTGGTCCACGTGCGAATGACTTCACCTGCGGCATCCCAATCCGCCTTGATGACACCTGCAGAGATTCCGCTGTGGGTAGATGCCTCTGCGAACACTTTCTTCTCCTGGATGGCGTTGTAGAGGTCGGGGCGCATCACGAACTTCTTCACTCCAGGGTTCTTGCCGATTTTCGGCACTCAGCGCGGTGCAATCACTTTAATAGCCATAATCTATTTTTATTTTGTGTTGATAATTAATGAGCCCTTTTGGCTTACGCCGCTTTCCCGTTTAGCGGGAAAAGCTCAAATGTTAGTTAGTCTCTGTGTCGTCTGAATATGCCTCAAAAGCACCTGTTAAGAGAAAACCTTGCAACTATTAATGCGCGCTATTTCCAGATTTAAATGCCACGCAAAAGGCGCAGAATCGACAAAACGAAATGCCGAAAGCGACCAGCAAGGCAGACAGGTACCAATGCCCGCGGGTCTGTGGCGGATTGCCCCGTAGTAGTGTTGAAGCCGCTGTAATGGCTGTGGAGCGAAAGGGGCAACATATTTCAGCCGGATGAATTGTACAACTTAACCCGTTTAAGGAGGACACAATGCACGAAGCAAGTCCAAAGACGGTAAAACCATTTGAGATTGACCGCTGGCTTATCCAGCGGGCATGGTTGAAGGTACGGGAGAACAGAGGCAGTGCGTCTTGTCGAGATACCGAAGCCCAACGGCGGCAAACGCCCGCTTGGCATCCCGTCAGTGACAGACCGCATCGCCCAGCAGGCGGCCGTGATGTACATGGATCCCTCGTTAGACCCCGTCTTTCATCCAGACTCGTATGCATACCGTCCCAACCGCTCCGCACACGATGCCATAGCCAAGGCAAGGAGCCGCTGCTTCCAGTATGCATGGGTGCTCGACATGGACATATCCAAATTCTTTGACACTATAGACCACGAGCTGCTCATGAGGGCAGTGCGTCTGCACGTCACGGAACGCTGGGTACTGCTCTATATCGGGCGATGGCTCAAGGTTCCCTATCAGCTGGCAGACGGGAGGCAGGTAGAACGCACCATGGGAGTGCCGCAAGGCTCAGTCATAGGCCCCGTTCTGGCTAACCTCTTCCTGCACTATGTGTTCGACAAGTGGATGCAGATACACCATTCCGACATACCCTTCGAACGCTATGCGGATGACACCATCTGACACTGCCGTACACGGGAACAGGCGGAACGTCTGAAAGCAGAGCTGACAGCACGCTTTGAACAATGCAACCTCAAACTGAACGAGGAGAAGACAAGGATTGTCTATTGTCCCACAAGCAACCGCCCCAGGCAGGACGGTAATGCTCCCGAGGAGTTTGACTTCACGCTCGGCAAAACAAGTATATTTGCTTTGCTCTCGCTTAATCAAATGGTCCTGACTTCATCATCCATCCGCGCCATCAAGTAGCGTAGACTGGAAATCAGGCAGTTGCGAAAATCTGATGGGTGAATTTGGGTGAATCGGTCTTTTTTTTGTACCTTTGCCCCCATGTATATACGAAAGAGGAAGAACCCGTCGGGCGGCATAAGCGTGGCCGCTGTGGTCAAGCGACATGGGAAATCAAGGGAGGTGAAGATATTTGGCACGGCGGACACAGATGAAGAGGTGTCAAAGCTGTATGCCGATGCCCAGCACTGGCTGCAGACCAACGGCAATCAGCTGCCGATAGACTTCGAGGACGAGCGTGGCCGTGAGCGCGAGGAGACCCGGCGCGTTATCGGCAACATGGACGCGGTGCTTCTGAACGGCACGCAGCTGCTTCTTGGCCAGGTCTATGACCGGATAGGCTTCAGTCAGGTTCCCGATGAGATACTGCGCCATCTGGTGATTGCCCGCGTTTCACAGCCGAGAAGCAAGCTTGCGACAGTGGCTTACCTGAAGTCGTACTATGACGAGGACGTAGACCTCAACCACATATACCACTACATGGACAAGCTCTACAACACCCAGAAGGACCTTGTTCAGCAGATTAGCGTGGAGCACACACGGAAGTATTGGTGTCCGCTAAAACTTCTGTTTCTCATGCGTGCGCGTGTATGTGCATGTGAGGCTTAAAAATCAGGGCTGATTCCTTTGAGAATTCAGCCCTTTTGATTTACTTTGCAGTCGCTAAACTCAAAACCAAAGTAAATCATGGGCAAAGGTACGAATTTTATCGGACAGCCGCTGCGGTGACCACATCTCCCTGACACTGACCGCAAAGGGTATTGCCGCCCTTACGCGTGAACTCTCAGAACGTCTGTTGGCAGAGAAAGCGGCACATGCCGACTGCGAAACTGACGCAGGCCTTTTGACTAAGCAACAGGTAATGGAAACTCTGTCTGTCAGTTCTACTACGTTATGGCTTTGGGAGCAGAAAGGCTACCTGATACCCGTAAAGATAGGTAGAAAGGTGTTCTATCGCTCAAAGGACATTAGCAATCTTCGCAACGGCAAATGATGGGAGGAGAGAATATGGAAAGCTTCGTTAAACTGAACCGGCGCTTCATGGAGTGGCGCTGGTATCATGACCCCGCCATGACTCACCTGTTTACGCACCTTATCATGCGTGCCAACTATTCTGATACGGATTGGCAGGAAGCCACAGTAAGACGTGGACAGCTTGTCACCTCGCGCCATGCGCTGGCAATGGAGACAGGACTGTCAGAGAAGGTTGTCAGGTGCTGCCTGCGTCAGCTTGAAAAGACTGGGAAAATAAGAACCGAGTCCACCCACCACTACAGCCTGATAACAGTCGTCAAATACACAGAGTATCAGGGAGATGGCACATCGATGGGCCAGCAGAGGGCCAGCGAAGGGCCAGCCATAGGCCAACAGAGGGCCACAATAGAAGAAGAGAAGAAGGAAAGAAAGGAAGAAAATGCCTTGTCCTGCCCCACGCCAAGCAAAGAGTCCTTGACGATAGCGGATACAGAGATGGATTCCCGGCACTTCATGGACTTCTTCAACCACGCTATGCAGTGCAAGCGGATAGCCCAGATTGAAGGAATTGATGCTAAGCGGCAAGAACTTCTCAATGCTTGCCTCAAGGAGTTCGGAAAGGATGCACTGTTCACTGTCATTCACAAGGCGGCAGCGTCCAGTTTCCTCAATGACGGTGCCCGGATTTCATTTTTGGCTTCCTTCGACTGGATATTCAAGCCCTCGAACTTCCGCAAGATACTGGAGGGCAACTATGATGACTATGTAAAATTCAACAAGAACAACCATGGAGCAGACAATACCAGTGGCTACCGCTCTGCCGATGACATCGTTAGCGGTGCAGCCGGAATCATCCTCGGCCTCCGCTCTGGCAGTGACCAAGCTCAGGAAGAGCTACCGGTCGTATGAGGAGTTCAACATGAGGGTCAACCCAGACACGCAAGCCGTGTTTGCCGCCGACGAACGCAAGACCATCGTGGGTGAGTATTCTACACTCGCCATGCTTGACCAGGCATTCGGCAACGGTGCAGCAGCATCATGGCTGGTGACGCTGATCACAAACCTGAATATCTTTGCCGGGTCAAGGAGCATGGACGACCATCAGGTCAGGAGCCTTGCCCTGCTGCTCTCCCAGGAATACCGCGACGTGAAATACTCCGTCATGCAGCTGTTCTTCCACCGATTCAAGTGCGGCGACTTCGGGAGATTCTACGGGAAGGTAGACCCCATGGTCATCACCTGCGCCCTGAAGGACTTTGTTGCCGTCTGCGACCAGAAACGTCAGCAGTTTAACAATGAAGACTTCGTACATAGGCAGCAGGAAGCCGCCCGACGTAAGGCAGAACAGGGAAAGCGCTGGGATGCCTGCCGACAGGAGCTGTGCGACAGGAGTGGGACAGAAGAGCAACGGAAGGCATTCTCCAGCCTCTCATTCTGCTGCTTTGACGAGGAGAGAGGTATTTTGCTGCTGTATACCACCCAAGATGAATTCCGTCTTTTAGAGGGGCCGTTTCTCCCACTGCTCTCCGAGGTATTCGCCAGACACTACCCTAAGGTCAGGTTGCAGTACAAACTCTACGCACCAAGAAAACACATGGAAACGGAAGCCATAGTAAAGCAGACCGCCATGAGTCTTCGCAAGACGAATGGACAGGACGGACACGTGGAGATACAGGCAGGCTTGAATGCTGCCCATGCCATCATCGGCAACAAACTCCAGCTCGATGAAGAAAGTGCCGGCAAGATGAGAGACTATTTCCGCAAACGCTATGGCGGCACACCAGAAGATTACATAAAGAGACACCAACCAACACACGCATAATCATGGAGAAAAAGGAGAAGGAAATGAAAAGGAATACAACCACGACAAACAGCGAGAAGTACCGGTTCCGCACACTGACCGGATATGACGAAATCGTCATCCATCTGTCTGCCAGTGCGGGCAAGTGGCTCGCCGGGACAACGAGGGCAAACGATGGAAGCTATATCAGTAATAGTACGTTACTATGGGACCTGGTGTCGCGGATGAGCCTGAAGGCATCGGTGAGCAAGGGCTTCCGCCATACACTGCACCTGTCACCGGGGATGGCGCAGTACTCCGAACTGCAGCTGCAGGCTGAGTGGGGCATGGGCCGCAAGGTCATCCGCCGCCTGCTGGCCCAGATGGAGAAGGTCGGACTCATCTACGTCCACAGGTCCACGGTCGTCTCGACCATCGCCTTTTCCTTCATCAAGGGATGGCGCATCAGCGGGAAGGAAGAGTTCGTCAAGAATCCTGACCACATCGAGTACTGCCCGTTTGGCTTGGAACAGGAAGAGGGCTTCTGAGAGAGGCCGTTATGCAAACAGGCTGTTCCCGTATCGGAATACCACCGTGCATTTTCAGCAAAAGCCGGAAACCGAAGCTTGCTCAATTACGTTTTTTACAGAACGAGATATGCCAAGGTAGCACCGTCCCCCACAGGCCGCTGTCCACCTGGCGCTCTCGTCCTGGTTCCCGAAATGTCACAGGGGGAAACCGGCGCTCCTTGACTCGCACCTTGCCTATATATAATGATGAGTAAACAGTGAAAACTAAAACGGTTTTGAAATGAAGAATAATACTAGCAACAAGAAGAGTCCCCAACGGGTTATGGACCCGAAGGACAAGCGGAGCGAGATCGTGCACTTCAAGGTAAGTGCTCGTGATTGCCAACTTCATCAACGCCATCAACGGACTGTCATCGGAGGAGAAAAGGAGAATGTTCCGGTCACCTATGCTGATGGAGAAATGGATCAGCGAGGTGAAGCCCATCGCAGACGCAGTAAGTGAATTCATCCGTGAGATACGGAACAGGAAGATGCTCCGTTCACGTACAGCGAATAAGGAAGGAAGGGAGGTGATGTCATGATAGGGAAAGCCAAGGCCATATCGTATGGCATCAACGATCTCAGATACATCATGGGCGAGTCAAGGAACAAGAAACACCCTGAGAAGATCAACTTCATCTGCTGCCGTCATCTTCCCCAGGGACTTGACGCAATGGGTGTGTGGGAGTCAATGCAGGCCTCTTTGGAAGGACACGTCAAACTGAAGAACTCCCTTATCCGCATAGAACTGAGTCCGGCCAGAGAGAACACGGCCCACTTCACATTCAGGGACTGGGAGGGATTGTGGAGGGACTTCATGGAGGAGTTCGACAGGCAGACCATCAGGGACAAGAACGGCAAGGTCAGGTCGAAGAGGACGAATCTTGCTGGCAGCAAAGGCGTCATCTTCCTGCATGAGGAGTCAAAGGGCGAGGTTCCGCACCTGCATGGCGCCTTCTGCCGTGTGGATGAAGACGGCAACATCAACAACGACCACGACATCCACCTCCGTGCACAGCATGCCGCCGAGGCAGTGGCCCGCCGGAGGGGATGGAAGACGGCAATGGATGTACGTACTGGAAACGCGGAACACATCTCCTCTGTCTGTGAGGCTGTCCTGAAGGCCATGCCCGAATGGTCGTGGGCTGACTATGTAAGACGTGTCGAGAGTGCGGATGGCGGAAGGCTGCAGGTAAAGGCAAGGAAGACACGTTGGGGGCCCGTCAAGGGCTATTCCATCATCCAGGATGGCATCAGCTACAAGGCATCGGAGTTGGGCAGTGGCAGAAACCTAACCTATCCGAAGCTGGCTGAAACGTGGAGGAAACTTCATTCCACGGCAGCGCAACGTCCAGGAGAGAGACCGGCCACGCAACAGTCTGCCGTCAACTCCAAAGAAACCATCCCGTCCCCGCTGGAACCAAACGACAAAAAACAGCCACAGGCATGGAAGCCCATGCAACAGCCTGCCACAACCAATGCTTTGTCAAGTCAGGAAGCACAGACAAGACCAGGGATTGACTACACCGCCATGTCACCGGGATGCAGCCTAATAGACATAGACGTGGATGGCACGGAACATCGCCTCTATCTCCCTCAACATGTCCTTGATTTTTTTGATGGCGAATTCGACGATGCGGAAATCCTCAACTGGGAACCGCTGGCGAATCTCGCCTGCGCCTATTTTGCAGCGTTGCTTGCCCCTGATGCCCCATCATCTGGAGGTGGCGGCAGCTCTGCTAGCGATTCCGGCTGGGGGCGCAAGAAGGACGAGGACGACATGGAGTTCGCCCGTCGTTGTGCAGAGCAAGCAATGATGGAGATTGGAGTTCAAGTCAAGAAGAAATCACGCGGTATACACAGATAAGAAAGAAAGGAATGTAAAATGGAAGAGAACAAAATAACAACAGACGACCTCCGGCGAATACTCGACGTGAATCCCTCAGGTCAATGTATGGAAGGTGGAGCCAAGGCAGTCAGTGAGGGAGCCAAAGCCTTTGCCGATGCTACGGTGTCACTGAAAGAAGCACTCTCGCTCATGTCCTCAATGACAGGGCAAATCAGTGAGGCTACGACAGTCAAGATTCCCTATGATGCCATGCGACGGTAAGGGATGCTGGCGAGGAAGCGGGAGAAACAGCGGCCAGAATCATTCGGGACTCAGTAAGTGAGGCCATGGCAGAGGCAAAGATAAGAATGAAGCACGTGTTTATACCCGCTTCTGTCGCTACCTGTCTGCTGATTCTGATGCTTGCGCTGGTCAGCTTTACTGTATATGTCCTTGTAGGGAATCATGCGTTATGGCACATTGACATGATTTGGGAAATGGCATGGAAACTTGAGGCATGGCTCTTTTTATTGTTATGACTCTTTGGGCCTGCCATAAAGAGTGGATGTAGATGATAGAAGGAGCAGGCAGTATTCAGATTACGCTTGCTCTTTATCTCGCGGCCCACAATGCCTAATCATCTATCGGTTCTGCTGCGAATGCTTGCCTTTTATCAGTCGAAGCAAGTACTCCGCTGCCTTTGGCGCTTTCTCACGGGCTGTTGCCAGTTTGTGGGCAAACTCCTCCTCGGTGATATCGGAGTTTGGCTTTGTCTTGATTAGCTCCTGCATCAGGTTCAAGCCATTATCACCAATATGCAATTCATTGAGCATGGCAATCATGTAGAGCACTTTGCAGTCGGGTGTAGACATGTCGAACACATCGCCCATCATCACATTCACGGCATCGGCCTCCTCGTAGCGTCCGAGCCTGGCCAGACAGCGTGACTTCACATAGAGCGCTTCCTGGCATTGGTGGGGTAGAACTATTTGCCACCCCATCAAAGACCTTCATAAGCATGAAGCCCACCGCCTTTTCACATGATATACATGTGTTGTTGTTTTACAGAACATTATACTATTTCAGCTCCGGCCACCCGTCAGCCGTCCACGAGATGGGACGCTGAATGAGCATCGCGGCTCCGTTTTGGGTGGCGCTATAGCCGTGGCAGACGAAGACGTCCTCGCCGTCGAAGGTGTAGGCGGCACAGTGGCCGGCAGCCTCCCACTGCTTCTTGTCACCCTCCAAGAAGAGTGTGCCGCCGCCGTTGGCCATGTCCTTGCCCGTGCGGTCGAGGTAGGGGCCGCTGACGTTCTTGCTGCGCCCAACGGCGACACGGTAGTTGCTCTTGGCACCGCGACAGCAGTAGTCCCACGACACAAAGAGATAGTAGTAGCCGCCGTGCCTAAAGATGAACGGGGCCTCAATGGCATTGGTACCGGCAAAACGCGACGTGGGATTAGGCTCCGTGGGCTTGAAGCTTGTGTCGTAGCGGCGGGCAATGGTGCGTGGCACCTCTCCTTTGGCCATGTGCATCGTAGAGTCGAGCCGCGCCAGCTGGATGCCGTCCCAGAATGAGCCCCAGACGAGCCAGGGCGTGTCCTGGTCGTCGATGACGAAGTTCGGGTCGATGGCGTTCCAGTTGTCGCCCGTCCACTTGCCGTCGGCATCGCGTTTCCGCTCGTGCGACGTGACGATACAGCCCTCGTCCTTCCACATGATACCCATACCCTCCACCTTCAAGCGCATGATGGTGAACGACATGGGAGCGAACTCGTAGCTGAACCGCTTGCCGAACTTGCCGTAGAGCGTGGTTTGCGGTGCAAGCCTCGTGGGCTGCTCGAAGGTATTCTCGTCCTGGGCATTGCCGCTGAGGGTGATAACGCGGCCCGTGGGCATCACGTTGCTGGCACCGTCGATGGTGAACGAGCGGCGGTACGTCTGCTCGGTGCCGTTGACCCTCCTTGATGATGAGTTCGCCCCTCTGCTCGTCGTAGCCTGTCTGACAGAAGTGGCGGGTCAGGCTGGCCGGTTTGGCCGAGAGTATCTCCCTGCCGTCCATGAAGAGGGTGACCAGCTGGGGCGTGACCGTGATTTTCACGTCGTACCACTTGCCCCTTTCCACCCTCTGCGGCACCTGTCCACCCAGCACGTCGCTGGTACGTCCGCGGCGGATGGGCTGGATGGCCGACGTGCGGTTGTTCCAGCCGCCCATGTTCACCGCATAGCCGTTGCCACCGCGCTCGTCCATGCCGTAGTAGATGAAGAAGCCCTCGCTGCCACCCGTCTTGCGGGCCTGCAGCTCCAAGGTGTAGTCGTTGCTGCTGAACGAGGGGAGCAGCGACAGCGTGAGCTGCTCGTTGCCCGTCTGGGCCAGGGCATCGCCGCTGACGGCCCACTCGCCGCGCTGCTTCTCGAACTGCGCCGGACTGAATGTCGTTGTCTTGCCGTCGGCTGTTGTCACCTTGACATGGCGGTACTCGCATTGCGTGGCGTAGCTGCCCAGTCCGACGGTGCCGGCAGCGAAAGGCGCGGTCTCGCCGGCGGTCGTTGTCTCGCTGACGAACACATTATACGTCGGGCGATGCTCGGCAGCCATCTGCTGCACGTAGTAGGAGGCGCGGCCATAGACCTCGGAGCTGTTGATGTGGATGAGGTTGCAGGGCCAGTCGCGGCGGTTCTCGTTCTCGAAGAGCGGCGCATACGACGACATCTTCACCACGTCGCTGTTGCGCTCCATGCCCATGATGAAGGCGGCCTCGCTGAGTGCGGCCAGCAGGTTGCCGGCTCCCACGCCGCCGTTGCAGGCATACTCGCCGACGTAGATGTCGTGTGTGCGTGGTGCATCGTCGAACAGGTGGTTGTTGGCAAAGAAGAAGTTGGGGTCGCGGTACCAGTGAGGGTCAACCATGTACTGGCCGGGAATCTGCTCCAAGAGGCGGTCGGTATGTCCGAGGGTGTTGATGAACGTGATCTGCGGATACTCAGCTTTCAGACGCTTGAAGATGTAGTTGAAGTGGGTGACATACTCCGACCCTACGTTCTCGTTGCCTATCTCGACGTACTTCAGGGGGAAGGGTCTGGGGTGTCCGGCCTCGGCGCGCATCTTGGCCCACTTGTTGCGGGCGGGATCAGCCAGGGCGTAGTCGATAGCATCGCGGAAGTCCTGGATGACGGCATCCAGGTCTTCGTTGCTGCTCACGAAGTCGCCGTTGCGCACAGAGCACGACATGCCGGCGTTGTTGACGAACATGGCATCCATGCCGAGGTCTTCGCAGAACTGCAGGAACTCATGGTAGCCCATGCCCCAGGTGGCGCGGTAGCCCCAGAGGTCCCACTCGCCGCGGCGGGTCATCGGGTCGCCCAGTGTCTCCTTCCACTTCACGCGGTTTTCGTAGGTGGCACCCTCGACGATGCAGCCGCCGGGCCAGCGCATGAACTTCGGGTGCAGGTCGACGAGCATCTGTGCCACGTCGGCGCGTTGTCCGTTCTTGCGCCCCTTGAAGGTGGCCTGTGGGAAGAGCGACACGTAGTCGACAAGCATGGTTCCCGCCTTGTCGAACTCTAATGAGAGTTCACCCTTGGCAGTCGTACCGTCAGCAGTCAGTGTGGCAGTCAGTTCGGTCCAGTCCTTCAGCTGCTTGTTAGCAAAGGTCGTTGTGCCAAGCGATCGGCCCGTCGTGCCATCCACCAGTCGGGCGGTGATGGTGCCCTTGTAACCAGCCGACCTGACATAGCAGCGCAGGTCGTACTTCTCGCCTTGCTTCAGGCCTATGCCCCAATAGCCGGTGTTGGTGAGCACGGCCTTGCCGCCCTTCTGCACCTTCTTGATAGTGAGCTGCATGGCGTGGGGCGTATTCTTGTGCAACGGTGTCTTGGCCTCGATGACCTCGCCGATGACGGTGGCCTTCTCGCCGGTCACACGCCAGCCTGTCATTTTCTTCTCTTCCAGGTTCCAGGGGATGTTCCAGTTGCGATTCCTGCGGTGCTCGTAGTTCATGACATCGGGAGCGTAGGCCTTGCCGTCCTTGTAAGTCATGCCCGAGGGCAGCACGTGCTCCTCGAAGCCTCGGTTCTGCACCAGTTCGGCGTAGAGGCCGCCGTCGCCGGCGTGGCTGATCTCCTCGAAGAAGATGCCATAGAGGTTGGGGGATACCACGGCCCCTTTCTGGCCGAGGTCAATGCGGATGGGTTCCGTTTGTGCCGTCGCGGTGAGGACACTCGTCAGCAACAGTGCTGAGGCAAAAAGATGTTTCATAATGATATGGTTTTATTTGTAATTCTTATGTTGGATAGTGAAGCCGTCGTAGCCTGTGAGGTCGCCGCCGATGAATAGTTTCTCGTTCTCCTGTCTGCCTTTCAGCTGCCAGTCGAGCCAGGCGCGCACCATGCGGGCGTTGGCCCCGCCGTTGGGCTGCTCGTAGGTGCCGCCGTGACCGCTCTGTGTGTTGTCGGCCAGTACTACGGGCACCCGCTTGATGGCCTTGTAGTCCTGCTGTGCATTCTGCCACGCCACATCCGACGTGCCGCCCACGAGGTAGAGGATCGGGCCGTGCAGGTTCTTCAGCGACTTCACGCTGGCGTCGGCCATCGTCATCTTACCCATGCCGGCATTGAGGATGAGGTAGGTCTTCAGCCGTGGGTCGGCGGCGTTGGCCAGCACCTGTGCCCCGCCGCAGGAGTGTCCGGCGGCGGCTATCTTCTCGGTGTCGATACAATCATGATAAGGTGAGGCGGGACTGCAAATCCAGTCGAGCGCCCGCTTGACCATCGACGACGGCGTGTGCTGGTCCTTCTCGTGCTGAGCCATCATCTGCAGCTCGCCGATGGCAACCACCACGTAGCCGTAGGAGGCAATGTCAGTGAGCATGTTTTCATAGCCGATGCTGGTATCCATGCAGCCGCCGTTGCAGAAAATGAGCACGGGCAGCTTTTCTTTCTTGGGCTGGCCGGTGGCAAACATGCCGAGTCTGCCTATGGTCATGGCGGCATCAAGGTTTATGGGGCGATAGACCACGAAGTCGTGCAGCGACTTCTCGCGCACGGCCACCGCCTTATGACGTCCGCTGCCGCCGTAGTCGGGTACTTTCAGCTGCTCGAAGCTGACGCTCGTGTCCTGATGCTTCAGGTGACGCGCATAGAAGGCATCCATGGCCGGACGGGTGAACTCCAGCTGCTGGTCGAAGGCCACGCCATGATTGCCATGCACCTTCACATAGTCGACCGACGTGCCTGCCCGCTGCATCTTCACCACCCAGTCCTCCGTCAGGTTGGGACGCACGGTCGGGTCCTCGCCACCCTGCAGCACGAGGAATGGCGTCGCCGTCTTGCCGATGTAGCCGATGGGCCACCACTCCTTGTGGTCGGCCCACTCGCCGGCACGGCCAATCTCCGTGGGAGGCGCACCACCGACGGCACAAGCCACGCCGGCCGTCAAGCCTGCCATCAGCGACAGATGGCCGCCTGCCGAATGGCCGTAGGTGCCGATGCGCTGCGGGTCGATGCCCAGTTTCTGGGCGTTGCTCTTCATCCAGCGCACGGCAGCCTGCACGTCCTCGATGCAGGCGGGCAGCGGGGCTTCCTGTACCAGCCGGTAGTTCATGTTGCAGACCACGTAGCCTTTCATGGCATAGTCGACCATCAGCGTGCGGTAGACCATGTCGTTTTTCGACCCGGCACTCCATCCGCCGCCGTGGATAATCAGGATGGCAGGCCGGTTGGTCTGCGGTCCGAACAGCGGCTGTGCCACGTCGAGTACAGTACTTGAGCCCACATCGGTGCGATAGGCCACGTTCTCAGTCACGGTAATCTGCTTCTCTTGCGTCTGAGCTGCCACCGGGAGTGTCAGCAGAAGCAGAATCGAAAGTAGAATCTTTTTCATTTTCTCTTTGAGTTAGTCGTTATTTCTGTTACTTGGTGGCTGTGAACGTGACAGTGCTTGCGGGCATGCCAACAGCCTGAGCAGTGACGATGACAGGACCCAGATGGTCGGCAGCGACGATGGCCAGACATTTGCCCGACCATGCTTTACGCTCAGAGGCAAGCACGGAACTGAGGTCGGTCATGTTGCCGCTCTCCACGCCGATGAGGCGACCGCCCTTCACGCTGAAGCGAACCTGGTTGTCGGCAAGGGGGCAGAGGTTGCCATCCTTGTCGAGCACCTCAATGGTGACATGGGCTACGTCGGATGGGATGGCACGGAACGAAGGTCTGTCAACAGTGGCCCGCAGCTGGGCTGGTACACTGGCCGTGCGGATGACGTCCTCAAAGGTCTGGCCGTCGCGCTTGCCTACTACTTTGATTTCGCCTGGCTGGTATTCTACATCCCAAGTCAGGTGCAGGTCGGCAGTAGTGGCAAAATGCTTGCCGGGGTCGTAGGATGCCCAGCTGGGGTTAACGCCACGACGGGGGAACTCGGTGGCTTTCTTGCCGTAGGACTTGCCATTGACGAATAGCTCTACCTCCTCACAGTTAGTGAAACAGGCCACCTGCATGATCTGCCCTTCGTGCCCCTCCCAGTTCCAGTGGGGCAGCAGGTGGAGCACCGGCTCCTGGCTCCAGATGCTCTTGAAGAACCAGTAGCCGTCTTTCGGAAAGCCGCAGTTGTCGAGATAACCCGACTGACTGCCACGCGAGGGCCAGCCCGACTCGCCATAGTAGTCGATGCCCGTCCACATGAAGTCGCCGATAACGTAGTCGTAGGCCGTGGTGAAGCGCCAGCGCTGCTCCACGTCGATCATCTCGCTGCTTATCAATCCACGGTTGCGGCGGCGGAAGCGAGGCTGCTGCTGTTGCTGTGGACTGAAGCCGTCGGCTCCGGCGCCGAGCTGTGGCGGAGGCATGGTGCCCGGCCACTGGTACTGCCGGCGCGGGCCGCCCAGTCCGGTCGACTCCGTAGCCACCACGCGGCGATTGGGATAGGCGGCCTTGTCGATGGCATAGACCACCTCGCGGCGGGTACGCCAGCGGTCAGGGTAGTTGTAGCCGATGATGTCGTTCTCAAAGGCAGCGAGAAATTCGGGCGACGTGGGACTGTTGGATGCTATCTCATCGTTGCCGCTGGTCACAAGCCGTGTGTCGTCCAACCGATGGCAAATGGCAATCATCTCAGCGGCGGCACCGGGACCTTCAGCCGAGCGTTGGTCGCGAATCTCGTTGCCAATACTCCACATCACCACTGAGGGATGATTGCGATCGCGGGCCACCATGGCTGTGAGGTCGCGTTCGTGCCACTCACGGAAATACAGGTGATAGTCCTCTTTGTTCTTGGCGTTGATCCATTGATCAAAAGCCTCGTCCATGACAAGCAGCCCCATGCGGTCGCAGAGGTCGAGAAACTCCGGTGCTGGCGGGTTGTGCGCTGTGCGGATGGCATTGCAACCGCCACTCTTTAATATCTCCAGTCGGCGCTCCCACACACGCTCGGGTACGGCAGCACCCACGGCACCGCCATCGTGGTGCAGGTTCACGCCCTTCATCTTCACTTGCTGCCCATTGAGCAGGAAACCCTTGTCCAGTGGGTACTCGATGGTACGGATGCCCAGCACGTTGTCAACCTCATCAACAAGGCGCTTGCCCTCGGTCAATGTTGAGCGCAGCGTGTACAGATAGGGATGATCCAGATTCCATAGCACAGGATCGGGCACGCTGATGGTCTGTTCGTCAGTGCCCCTACTGCCAGCAGCAATACCGACACGTTGCTCCGCTCGTGCCACAACATTACCATCAGCATCAATGATGGTGTGGCTCAATGTCAGTTGCTTGTCTCGGTTATCGTCGTTCTCCAACTCCGATTTTACACGTATGGTAGCCTCTCTTTTCCGTCAAATGCATGGTGCTGTTGAACACGCCCCACTTGGCAAAGTGTGTGCGAGCCGTCTCCACCAGCCGAACGTGGCGGTAGATGCCCGAGCCAGTGTACCATCGCGAGTTGCCATGCCGTGAGTTGTCCACGCGCACGGCAAGCACGTTGCCCTTCGCGCGCAGGTAGGGCGTCAGGTCGTAGGAGAAGCTGGAGTAGCCGTAGGGCCAGGTGCCCAGTTCGTGGCCGTTGAGCCACACGGTGCTGAGCATATAGATGCCATCGAACTCTATGCTGTACAGCTTGTTCTTGTCGAAGGCTTTCACGTCGAAGGTCTTCCGGTACCAACCCATGCCCGTCGGGAAGAAGCCAATGCTTCCACCGCCAGGGTTTTCGCGCAAGTTATCGCCTTCTATACTCCAGTCATGGGGCACGTCAAGCCTTCGCCAGTCCATATCATCGTAAGTGGCAGCCTCAGCACCCATGACATCACCCTGATGAAACCGCCAACCGGCGTCCATGTTAGTCACTCTGCGGGGCTGTCCCACGGCGGATGTAAAAACGAGCAGTAGTGCCGCAAGCAAAATCTTTCTCATCTGTCGTTATCGTTTTAGGTGTTCAGCATATCTTAACTTTTCATCGTATGGCGTGATCGGCTCCCACGTCCTCGCCGTTCCAGGATTTCTTGGCCGTCCAGTCGCGGGCGGGAGCGGCCCAGAAGGGGTCGTCGGCGGGCAGGCCGAGGGGTAGCAGGGCGGCGGTGCAGAGGTAGAGGCTGCCAGTATTGATGTAGTCCTCTGACATGCGAATCTGACTGCCGGTATAGCCAATGCGGAGCCAGCCATTCGGATCGAAAGTGCGGGACTGTGAAAGCTGGTGCCGGATGACAGCCGTCAGGCCGCAGCGCACCTGGGGCCGGACTGACGCTGGCCGGCAGGATGTGCAGCAGGGCGGCATCGGCCAGGGCGTGGAACGAGCCGAAGCGATAGACGATGCTGCGGCCCGTGACGGGATAAGTGCCCTCGGGCGAAATCATGCGCTCCAGTTGAGCAGCCAACCGGGAGTGACGCTCGGTCTGCGTCGGCAGGAAGTCGGCTCCGTCCAGACCGTGCTTCTTCAGCACCTGCAGCGTCTCGGTGAACATGGGATGGATGACCAGCGAGTTATAGTAGTCGAGATGGAAGTCGGGGCCGTCGCCATACCATCCATCGCCCTTGTACCACTCGTTGCGGAAGCGGTTCACGCCGTACATCAGCCGCTGCATGTCGCACTCGCCCGTGAACTCCAGCAGAGCGCACTCTACAATGGAGGCGAAGAGCAGCCAATTGCACTCGTAGGGCTTGATGCCTCGCGACGTCTTCCATTCACTCACAAGCCAGTCGCGGGTCTGTTGGTCGAGCCGACCCCATATCTGCGTAGGGGCGCGCAGGATGCCCTCGGCCAGGAACGCCGCATCGACCAGCGGCTGCGAGTGGCGGCGGTCGAACATCAGGTGATCGGGCGACTGCGGGTTGACACCGTTCTTCAGCCCCTTCACCACCATATTTATATATTGCGCGCGCAACCGTCCCTCCTCTGTGTCATCGGGACCCAGTTCCAGCCATGGGGCGATGCCGCAAATGGTGCGCCCCACAGCCTCCAAGTAGGACACCTCGCGGCGCAGCGGCTCGCTTGAGAGTGACTCGAAAGGCATGTTCTGCTTCAGCGTCCCGGCAGCCAGATTCTCCAGCACAGGGCGGGCAATGCGGTCGAGTGTCTCCACCCATAAGCGGCGGTCGTCCATGCCTGTGGGCTTGGCCATCAGCTGTTTCATGCGCATCAGTGCCTCCACGTAATAATAGTCGCCGTAAGTCAGCGGAACGTCCACTTCGGCACCGGCGCGATGGAATCCTACGCCGTGCTTGATGATGAAGCCGCCCTGCTCGCCCTCCTTGGCCAGATACTCTGGGGCCGAGAGCGTGCGCAGTTGCTTCTTGGCCAGCGCAAGCCACTGAGGTGCCAGCTCCGAAGGGTCGAGCTGGCTCAGCTCGATGAGTGCCGAGGCCATGATGGCTGCCGCCGAAGCGTCGCGTTTGGCATTGGGTATGTCGGGCGCATCATAGTCCCAATAGGGCACCTTGTCCTCGGGCAGTCGAGGATGGTTCATCAGGAACTTGCCGATTTGCTGCGCCTGATGCAGATAGCGGGGGTTCAGCGTCTCGCGGTACATCATCGTGTAACCGTAAAGTCCCCATGCCTGACCACGTGCCCACGAACTGCCGTCAGCGTAGCCCTGATGGGTGTTCTTGGCGTGTGGCTGGCCAGTGATGGTGTCGTAGCTGACGACGTGGTACGTGGAATAGTCCTCGCGGAAGTGGTTCTTCATCGTTGTGTTGGCATGACGCTCGGCTATGCGCTCGTAGCGGCGGTCGCCCGTCTCGCGGGTCATGAAGCAGAGCATTTCCAGATTCATCATATTGTCGATGATGACGGGATATTGCCACTTCGGCCCCGACTCCCACGACTTGATAACCCCTAAGCGGTCGTTCCAGCGGGTGAGCAGGCTCTGTGTGCCCTCCTTGATGACGTCGAGATAGTGCCTGTTGCCGGTCAGCCGATAGCCCTGCCCAAAGCTGCAGTAGAGCATAAAGCCCAGGTCGTGGGTATTCGTCACCCGCTTGGCGGGCTCTACGCGGTCGGTGTACATCTCGGCCAGCTGGCGCAACTGCTGGTTGCCAGTGTTTTCATACAGCAGCCATAGCACTCCCGGAAAGAACCCCGACACCCAATGGTCGTAGCGGATGGTCTGCACCTCTCCCTTCTCAAACGTCCTTGGCAGGGCATCCTGTCTTTCTTTGAGTGCTTCGGCTAACAGCAACGACTGACTGGTGGCTCGCTGTAGTCCGCGCTCCACCACCTGCTCCATTGGCTCATAGACAGTCTGACTCTTCATGCTGACGGCTGTCAGCGTCAGCAAGAGTAAAGTGGAAATGGAAATCCTTTTCATCTTCAAGAAATTAATTTACCAGATGCTGCGGCTCATCTGCATGAGTTCGCGGTCGTGATGCTGACGCGGTTCGCACTTGTTGTCGAGAATCATGGTGACGCCGGTCTCCTCGTTGTAGGGTTCCCAGCGGGGCAGTCCCTTCGTGTTCGGGTTGCCGGTCTTGATGAACGAGAGCCAGATGCTGCTGATGAGCTTCTCGAACTTATAGGCTGCGGACGAGGCTCCCGTCATCTCGCGCTGCAGGCTGACGTTGTGGAGCATGAAGGGCAGCTCCATGCCGTGGGAGGCGCCGAGGGCATTGCTCGCGGGCTTCCACGTGAACAGATAAAGGTAAGCGGGCGCACCGCCCTGCGCGGCCTTGGCAGCAGCCTGGCGGACGGCTCCGGCGCGGAAACCAGTGTCAACGTAGGTCATCTCCTTCGGCTCGGCATTGGGGTAGGCTTTCTTGAAGGCGGCGATATACTGGTCGGCGCGGTCGCCCTGACGCTGGCGTACGGCGGCTTCGGCCTCAGCCCACGTCATGTCACGACTGATGTCGAAGGTGAACTCGTTGAAGTCGGTGCCGATGAGCATAGGTACATCTTTCGACACAGGTGAGGCTGGTTCGAAGGGATGCTGCGGCAGGATGGTGCCGTCGACTACGGGCGAAAAACCGCTACGGATGCCGCGTTGGGCCAGACGCTGCACAGCAAAGTTGAGCTCGTCGTAGGTGAATTTCGAGAAGTCGGCCTGCGCTGTTGCGGGCTGTCCAAGCTCCTGAGCGAGGGCGATGCCGAAGGGACGTGTCTGCTCGGGCAGGCTCTGTCGCAGCGTGGAGCCGCTCTGCACAATGGCACGCTTGAAGAGTCCCTTGGCCGAAGGCATAGCCAGCAAGGTCGACACCTTGCCGCCACCGCCCGACTATCCGCCAATGGTCACCTCGTCGGGGTTGCCGCCAAAACGGCTGATGTTGTCGCGCACCCATTCGAGGGCTTGACAATATCCTGCATACCGAGGTTGACGCTCTGCGCATAGCGACCGCCCAGTCCTGTAAGGTCGGCATAGCCAAGGATGTTCAGCCGGTGGTTGAGGTTCACCACGACGATGTCGCCAGCCTCGGCCAGTGCACGCCCCTCGTAGCAAGGCAGGTCATGGCCGGAGCCGCCGGAGTAGCCGCCACCGTGAATCCAGACGAAGACGGGACGGAGGCCTCTCCCCCCGCCCTCCCCTAAGTGGGAGGGAGCGCCGATACTTGGCGTCCAGACGTTCAGCACCAAGCAGCCCTTCTCGTCCATTGGCTCTGTCACAAACTGGTTGCCGAAGCCATAGTCCGTTTGGCTGTTGCGCTCGTTCCACGTCAGGCTCTCGTTCTGCGGAGCCTGAGGCCCGTAGATTTTGCATTGGCGGATGCCCTCGAACTTGTCAGGAGCCTGTGGCGGCATGAACCGTTCGGCCTTGGCATACTGAATGCCCTTGAAGGTGAAGATACTGCCGTCCTGATAGCCCTCGATGGTGCCATAAACGGTCTCTACGCGGGTGTGCTGTCCTGCCGTGATAGGCTGTGCCTGAATGACTGACACTGCCAGCGGTAACGAAAGCAACATTGCAATCAATCTCTGTTTCATCGTCTTTATTGTTTTCTTTAGATTCGTGATGTCTCTGGCTGGGAGTCTGTCCAAGTAGTCCATCGGTGTAATACCATACTCGTCCTTGAAACAGTTATGGAAATAGGACAGGTCTTTAAATCCGTTTTCGGTAGCGGCCTCTGATACATTGCGGTGTTCGTGAATCATCTGGTGAAGGCTGTGCTGGAGACGTACCTTGAGAATATAGTCGCTGCCTGAGAGGCCTGTCAGAAGTCTGATCTTGTAGCGGATAGCGGCATGGCTCATCTGGAGGCTGTCGGCAATAATCGCCAGTGTGATGACCTGTTTCGAGATATAACGCTCGATATAGGCATTGACATCGGCGAGGAACTGCTGGTCGGCCTGGGTATAGCTGATATGCGTCATTTGATTAATTTATAGGTTTTGGTCTTTCCGCCCGATGTTTTGCGGACTATATTGACACCTTTGCGGGGATGGGAAAGAGGGGTTCCGTCAAGAGTATAGTAGGTGGCAGCGCCATCATGGCTGGACGGCAATGAAATAGCGTCCGTGTCGGCGCTGTCGCCTTTGCGGACGAGTGACACATCATCGATGCGGCACCAGGCATTGGCGGCACCGTCGGCAAAGAAGCCTACTTCAACCTGTCCGCCAGTGATGGCCACGTCGTTGAGTTCCACCTTTGTCCATGCACTGACAGCTTTGGGCAGGTCGATACGCATAGTGTCGGAACCAACCTTGGCATACATATACAGCTCGTTGAAGGCCGCGCTGTTCTTGACATAGCACGACAGGGTGTAACTGCCGTCGGGTAAGGGAACGTCTGTGGTAGACTTGATAACCTGACTCACCTGACGACGGAAATCAATCTTGTCAGTGATGTTCAGGCAGAAGTTACCCATCACGGTGGCCCGGTCTTCTTTAGTGTTTCTGGCATTGAGGACTGGAGAATCGGCACCGCCGATTACGACATTGTTTCCACGTTTCACCGATGTAGTCCATCCGCGCAGATAGGCCTGCGAAGGTTTGTTGGCACTGGGAATGTTGACGCGGTCGGCATCGAAACTGAAGTTCTTCACGTAGTTGTTGTCCTTGCCTACCCACCAGCGGCCTGTCGTGGCGTCGAGATGCCACTGCGATAACGAATTGAAATAGGGTTTGCCGCCCACGAAGGTGACGGGGCACCACTGGTTGAAGCCGTTACCGTTGCCTGCGAAGCCTGCCCAGCGGTCGCCACAGTAGATGACGGTCTCCTCTTCGGAACCTCTGACGGTATAGAAGAAGCCCGTCTGCGTGACGTGGCCATAGTCGGCGTCGGCACCAGGCATCTTCTGCATGCTGTTGGTGGGGGTATAGGGGCCATAGATGCTCGAAGCCTCAAGATAATAGACGTTAGAGGCATTCCATCCGTAGAGGTCGCTGGCGCAGACGTAATACTTATTCTTGTACTTGAACATACAGTCACCCTCGCGCCCTGAACCTTTGTATATTTCGTGACAGTCCTTCAGTCCAATCTTGCCGTCGGCACAGACGCCGATTTCCGACAGATAGATACGCGAGCGGCCCTTGCCGTAGCTGTAGCAAAGGTAGGACTTGCCCGTATCAGGGTCAGTAAACACAGTCTGGTCGCCAGTGTTCGGCGTGCCAATCATGCTGGTCATGTCGATCTGGTTGTGTTTGGTGTAGTTGCCGTACGGTGTGTTACAGGTAAATACCCCCACATTGTCATTGAACTGCACGAACAGCGCATACTTCTTGACTTCCTTGACGTATGCCACCCCAAGACGCCCCACCCAGTAGGCCCAGCCAGCCGTCGACGACGTGATGACGTCGCGAAGGAAAGTCCAATTCACTAGGTCGTCGCTGCGGTAGCAGGTCACGGACAGGAAATGCGTGTTGTTGCTATTGCTGCCGCCCAGGGCTTTCGGGCAGTAGTCGACTGCCTCCTGGTATTTCACGCCATACCAGTAATAATGCTCCTTGCCCTGAGCATCGGGAAAACGGAAGATACCGCCGCCTTGGCTGTAAATGAAAGCGCCTGTTTTGGTTCTCCAAAACGTGTCATTGTTTATCACGTTATTTGATTGTGCGAAGCTGCTTACGGTTATGCAGGTCAGTAGTAGTGCAGAGGCTAAAAAATGTTTCATAAGAAGTTGTGTAGTTATTTATAATAGATTTTGCGTCCGTTTCTGATATATACACCCTTTTGGTGCGGCGCGGTGACACGACGACCAGAGAGGTCAATGAGTTTACTATTTGACGATTTCTTGGACAAGCCAAGCGCGTAGCGAGTCCTATCTACGATTTCAGCCACATTGTGTATAGCCGTCACGTCGTCGCCAGAGCGATAGCCCCAAACGGTGACGCCCGACTTGGCCATTGCAGTAAAAGCGGGCACGCGCTTCGTCTGGCTCGGTTCCATCGTCTGCTCCACGATGACACCTTTGTACTGGACACTTGCAATGGTCATCGTAACGTATGACGTCCCGTCGACCAGGCTCCATTTTCCAGTCTTTGCCCCACTGATAGTGCCGTCAGCATGGAGGGTGATTTCGACGGGTGTTACGAGTTCCTTTTTACGATGGTCTAATCCATACTTGTGGATGAGCAGCTGGTAGGTGCCGGCTATTCTGGAGGTCTCGACCTGCTGAGAGGAGGCGATGTCGGCACTGGTCACCTTATCGTTAGTATATTCGAAGGGGGCGGCGACGAGCCAGCCATCCGCGTTTTGGAACACTTGATGAACACGCACCTGAAAGAATTCGCCGCCATTCTGGAAGCGGCTGTGATAGACGAGGTATGTACGTCCGTCGGGAGCGGCAATGATGGAGTTATGTCCCTGCGAGCGTTCACCATCGTTCTTCACCATGTCGCCCCAGCTGCCGTATGCACCGAAGATATTGACGCCACGGGTATTGCTGCCCGGTCCGAAATTCAGTTCGTAATTGGGCAGAATGGCGCTTTTGCCTGATGCGTCGACGTATGGACCGTCCGGCTTCCTCGATCGGAACACACGCATCTGGTATCCGCCGTTATTAAAGTCGTCAGCCTTGCCTCCGGCTGCCAGTCCGCCATTGGAGATAAACAGGAAGTAGTAGCCGCCAATGTATTCGATATAAGAACCTTCGCCCGAAGCATAGAAGCCTCCCGCAATCTTCTTGCCGAAGTAAGGGTCGCTGGTCACGCCGTCGCTGTTGCCATTGGTAGAAGGGTACTTCACGTCGTAGTCGCGCAGGCCGGTCTGCTCGTTTAGCTCCAGCATCCAGATGCCGCCGCTCCACGAGCCGTATGACATCCACAGTCTGCCCTCCTCGTCGAAGAACACGCAGGGGTCGATGCAGTGTGGCCATCGGCGCCCCCAGTAGGCGGTATAGCGTGAGGGTATGGCGTTCTGAGTGCCGATGGCCAGCTCCAGATCGGTGTTCTTATAGCCCAGTGAAGCCGGTGCGCCGCTGACATTGAATCCGCTGACGACAACCGGTCCCTGATAGACGTAGGGACCTGTAATCCTGTCAGCTGTCAGCAGGATGATGCTCGAGTTCCATGTCGGTCCGTTGATGCTCAGGTACATGCACCACTTCTTCATCGTCTCGTTGTAAATGACGTCGGGTGCCCACATATTTCCTCCGATACCATAGTTGCCGTATGCTGCCGACCAGTTATGGGCATTGAAATTGGGGAACTCCACCTCAACGCCGTCTTTCACGACGGTCTTCGTAGCACAATTGGTAAAAGCAGCCTCGTTTGTGACACCACCTGAAACGGTGCCGTCGGCGTTCATACGCCCCCACGTCCAATTTGTCGAAGCCCAGGACATCAGATCTTTTGACCTTGCTGCGGCGTGGTGAGTGCCGAAGATGTAATAGTACTTGGTCGCTGGCTCCCATACCACACTGGGGTCATGGACAGACACACGGTTGAGCTGATAGGCATAGCCACTGAGAACGTACGCCAGAAACAATGGAACGAGGAATAATCTTTCTTTTTTCATAACCTTACAAAGATGATTTGCGGTGCAAAGTTACAAATACTGTCACACAATGCGTATCAACATTGTAACAAATGGATGAACAATTGTAAATCGAGTAGGAGGAAAACGAAGTAGTTTTCTTCCTACTTTCGTTTTCCGACCTCTCACACCACCGTACATGCGGTTCCGCATACGGCGGTTCTTAACACGGATGCAACTTTACGTAATAATCCATCAAACAGGGGTAGCC
>JAFPVW010000180.1 GCA_017395215.1 Prevotella sp.
AGGGCATCACGTCCTGCTCAATGGCAGGTGGAAGTTCTGCTACGCCGACACACCGCAGGAGATACCCGCCAATTTCTTCGACGAGAAATTCCCGGACGCGAAATGGGCAACCATCGACGTGCCGTCGAACTGGGAGATGAGGGGCTACGGCGACCCGCTGTTCCGCAACGTGGCCGCACCGTTCAAAGCCGACCCGCCGAAGACACCGCGTGACTACAACCCCACGGGTGCTTACCGTACCACGTTCACCGTTCCTGCCGACTGGAGCGGTGAGGAAGTATTCCTACGCTTTGAGAAGGTGGCATCGGCATCATTCCTCTGGGTCAACGGTCAGGAGGTGGGCTACAACGAGGGGGCTCAGGAGCCTGCCGAGTATAATATCACACGCTATCTGAAGAAGGGTCGCAACACGCTGGCCATGAAGGTCATCAAATATAGCGACGGCTTTTACCTCGAAGGTCAGGACTACTGGCGGCTGGCCGGCATCTTCGACGATGTCTGGCTCTATGCCACGCCCAAGACCCGCCTGTTCGACTGGTATGTAACGACAGACCTGGACAAAGATTACCGCGATGCAGACTTGAACATCGAGGTGACTGTCAGAAGCTATGATGAACAGCCTGTGAGGACACCATTGAAGGTTCTGGGCGTGCTGACTGGTGCCGACGGCAAGGAAGTAGCGCAATTGGAAAGTCAGGCAGCGACGTTCGCTGGCAGCAGCACTTTGACGCCGAACATGAGCAAGCATATTGCCAACCCTTTGAAATGGACTGCCGAGACGCCGAATCTGTATGAACTCAAGATGTACCTCGTGGATGCCACTACCGGCAAGCGTCTGTCGGAAAGTACGCCCGAGGATGCCCGTCAGGACGTGGGGTTCAAGGAGACTGAAATGCGTGACAATGTGTTCTACCTGAACGGCAAGCCCCTGAAGGTCAATGCGCAGTGCTCACACATGCAAGACCCCGACAACGGCCACGCAGTCACGGACGAACTCATCAAGAAGGATATGACCATCCTGAAACAGTTTGGCTTCAACGGTGTGCGAACGAGCCACTATCCGCCCGTGCCACGCTATCTGGAATATGCCGCCCGCTATGGCCTGTATATAATCGATGAGGCTGGCGTAGAAGCGCATGCCACCGAATGGGTTTCAGGCGACAAGCGCTTCATACCGATGTATAGGGAGCGTGTGCGCCGTATGGTGCTGCGCGACCGCAACCAGCCTGCGGTACTGTTCTGGAGTGCCGGTAACGAGAGCGGCGAGGGTCCTAACATCGGAGAGGTAATTGACGAAGGCCGAAAATACGACCACACCCGCTGGTGGATGTACGGCGGCAACGCCTACAGCCATCCCGCAGAGGATATCATCGGTCCGCGCTACCCCACTCCGCTGGCACTCGACCTCAGGGTGGGCCGTCATGGCGACGGCGACGTGCGCCCCTCGTTCATGGATGAGTATATATCCGTGGCTGGCAACAGCGGTGGCATGTTCGACGAGATGTGGCGCGCCGTCTATACCCACGAGCGATGCATTGGTGGTGCCGTCTGGGACTTCGTGTCGCCGGGACTTACGCAGCCTGCACGAAGGCTTGCCGACAAATCTGGCCATAATGTGATGACGCATATTATGGGCAACGCCAAACTGGTAGCCGACAGCCGTAATCGTAAGAATCATGTGATAGACCTCAGCGGACACGACGAGTGGGTGGAAGTGTATCGTGACGACTGCCTGGAGATTACTGGCAGCAACATCACCATCAGCTTCGATGTCTGTCCCCGCAAGCTCATCAGCTCCTGCGGATCGTTCGTCACCAAAGGCGAGTGGCAGTTCGGCGTCGAGCAGCGGGGCAAGGAACAGCTGATGTTCTATATCAACACCGACAAGGCTCCTGAGGGGGCACAGAACGAAGCCCGTCCCTTCGGCAGAAGGCCAGCGGCAACGAATCACAAGTACGAACTGTCAGCCCCGCTGCCCAGCGACTGGGAGAACAAGTGGCACCACGTGGAAGCTCGCTACGACGGCAAGCTGATGACGGTTAGCATCGACAACACGCAGGTGGCTCAGATGGAAGCACAGGGCAATATCATCAATGCGCCTTTCCCCGTGAACATAGGCCGAAACGAGCAGACCCACGGACAGGACACCCAGGTGTATATCTGCGATGCGCTGATGGACAATGTCATCATTGCCGACGCATCGGGCCAGTTGCTAAACCTCGACTTCGAGACGGAGCAGCAGGAGGGTAAGTATTTCAGTTATGGCATCGGCGCCCGCACCTACGGCACGATATGGCCCGACAGGACTGTACAGCCGGAAATCTATCAGATGAAGAAATCGGCCCAGCCCGTATCATGCACTTTGCTGAGTGCGGATAACGGTACGGTAGAGATATGGAACAGGAACCATTTCCTCAACACCTCTTATTACGACATGAAATGGGAGCTTTATGAGGACGGCGTCTGTCTGCAGCAGGGGACGCTCAGTCCTGATGTCGCACCGTTGGCCAAGAAAGTCATCACCCTACCCTACAGCCGCCCCGCCATCAAACCGGGATGCGAATACCACCTGATGATAACCAGCTGTCTGAAGGCCGATGAGATCTGGGCGAAGAAGGGGCACGTCATGGCGTGGGATCAGTTGGAACTCCCATGGCGCCAGTTGGCTGCACCTTCTGACAAGACCATCGGAAAGGCCGTGCTCAGCCAAGCCAACGACACCATCATAGTCAGTGGCGACGGATTCTCCTACTCATTCACCCCCGACGGCCAACTCTTCAGCATCAAGCAATCTGGCAAGGAGCTGCTCAAATCGCCGCTCCAGATCAACGTATGGCGCGCCCCGCTGGCACTTGAGATGGACGGTTGGGATCAGTGGAACATCGCCTACAACAACCGCAAGCCCTGGAACGGTGCACAGATAGCCAACGAGTTCTATAGCAACAATCTGAACGCCATCACCCGCATCCCCATCTCTTGCCAGGCCTTCGAGGCCGACGGACAGGTGTATGTCAATGTGCGCTGTTTCTCGCAGTTCGGTGCCCCCGTCAACACGACGCTCGATGCCTACATCACCGGCCTGCGCTATTCTGGCTTCTCCGAGGTCTATGAGTATCGCATCAACGGTGACGGCACCATCGCCCTGCATCATATTCTTGAGCCCGAGGGACAGATGCCTTCACTACTGCCACGCATCGGACTGACCATGACGCTCTGCGACGAGATGCAGCAAGTGAAGTGGTATGGTCGCGGCCCGGAGGAGAACTATCCAGACCGCAAGACTGGTTACGCCATCGGCATCTATGAGAACCGTGTGGATGATATGTTCGAACCCTATCTGATTCCGCAGGACTGCGGTCTGCGCTGCGACAACCGCTGGCTCACTATGAGTAATGAATCTGGCCAGGGACTGCGCTTTGCGATGGACGAGCCGTTCAACTTCAACGCCTACCACTATAGCACCGACAACTTGACGAAGGCGGTATATACCTAC
>JAFPVW010000013.1 GCA_017395215.1 Prevotella sp.
AAAGTGAAAAGTGAAAAGTGAAGAGTGAAGAAGTGAGAAGCGAAAAGTGAAGTGTTATGAAGATAATGAAGAAATTTCTGTCGGGAGTGGTCCGCGTGTGGAACCTGCCGTTTGTCAAGTACGCCTTTATCACGGTTATTGGTGTCGTGCTGGTGGGCTTTGTCGGTGAGAACAGCCTGTTGGCACACCTCCGCAATAAGTATTATATCGGTTCTCTGGCCGACGAAATAGAGGAATACACCAAACGCTACGAGAACGACATGCGCCAGATTCACGAGCTGAACCATAACCCGAAGGCTATGGAGCGCATAGCCCGTGAGCGTTATTTTATGAAGCACGACGACGAGGACATCTTCGTGCTGAGCGACGATAACCGTGAGTTCCAGTCAATAGCCAACAACAATGAGACAGCTGAATAACTGGCAGAACGCCATCTTCCTTGTCGGTGCCCTCCTGATGGTGGTGGGTGCCGGAGCCAGCCTGCTGCAGTGGTCGGCTGCGCCCTATGTCTTTGCGCTTGGTGCCTTGGGTTTCGCGTCGATGCAGATGCTTCAGCGTTACGAGGGCTCAAACTTCGTCATCCGCCGCCTTCGCCGCATCATGCTGCTCAGCGACGTGCTGTTTCTGGTGTCGGCCGTCCTGATGTTTGCCAGCCAGGAAAATGTGTTCGGCCTGAGCCATATTACCTACCTTCAATATGTGTACAACAAGTGGGTGGTGACGCTGCTCATTGCGGCGATACTTCAGCTCTATACAACCCACCGAATAGGCAACGAACTGGAGAAAGAGGCAAAAAAACTATAAAAGATTGCGCAATTGTTTTAAATTGCGCAAATTTTTTTTCGTACGTCAATATAACATCGTACATTTGCAGTGTTGGAAACAAATACGCTATGAGGAGAATTGTCTACGCATTGATTATTGCCTGTACGTTGGTGTCGTGTGCCGAGAGCTATTCGGTACAGGGTTCGTCATCGGTTTCGGCCCTTGATGGCAGTAAGCTGTACCTGAAAGCCATCAAGGACAACGAGCTCAAGAACATCGACTCCTGCGAGGTGGTTCACGGTCAGTTCCGCTTTGCCGGACTGCTCGATACCGTCCGTATGGCCAACCTCTTTATGGACGACGAAAGCATCATGCCCGTCGTGCTTGAGAAGGGTGAGATTGGCATCAAGATTGACAATGCGTCGCAGACCGTGTTCGGCACTCCGCTTAACGAGAAGCTCTACGAGTTTATCGACTTCCACAACCAGTTAGACAACCAGATGAACGAGTTGTCGCACAAGCAGAGCCAGATGCTGCTCGACGGTATCGAGGAGGAGGTCATCAATATCCAACTTAACAACGAGGCCGCTGAGATAGCCCGTCGCGAGGACAGTCTGGTAACGAACTTCATCGTCGACAACTTTGACAACGTCCTTGGTCCCGGTATCTTTATGATGATTACCAGCGGCTATCGCTATCCCATCCTCACGCCGCAGATTGAGGATATCATGAGCAAGGCTACGCCCAAGTTCAAGAACGACCCCTACGTCAAGGACTACTATCAGGTGGCGACCGAGAACCAGGCCCGCCAGACGGGTCTCAGCGAGGCTGGCCTGCAGCCGCCGTCCGATGTGGCACAGTCGCAGGACAGTCTGGAGGACGATAATCTGCAGCCCGCTGCGCAGCCTTCCCTGTCGGTGCAGCCGCAGACTCCGCTAACCAACGTGCCTGAAGCAGATGAGAAGGCTGATTGAAGGCGGTACCATTGTCAATGAAGGCAGAACGTTCGACGGCTCTATCGTCGTCGACGGTCAGGATATTTTAGTAATTACCGAAGGCAGTAAACGTCCCGAGGTGTCAGTCGACGAGACGATTGACGCCTCGGGATGCTTCGTTCTGCCGGGCATCATCGACGACCACGTACACTTCCGCGAGCCCGGCCTGACCGAGAAGGCCGACATCGACAGCGAGTCGCGTGCTGCGGCGGCAGGCGGCGTCACCAGCTATTTCGACATGCCCAACACCGTGCCGCAGACCACTACCATCGAGGCGCTCGACGAGAAGTTCAGCATTGCGGCCCGTAAGAGTCACGTCAACTACAGTTTCTTTTTTGGCGCTACCAACGACAACAGCTCTCTTTTCTGCCAGCTCGACAAGTCGCGCATTCCCGGCATCAAGCTCTTCATGGGCTCTTCGACTGGCAATATGCTCGTCGACCGCCGCGAAGCCCTCGACCGCATCTTCGCCACCGCTGGGCTGCCCATCATGGTGCATTGCGAGGACACTGCCATTATCAACCGTAACATGGCCCGTGCGAAGGCGCTCTATGGCGACGACCCGGCAGTCAGCCATCACCCGGAAATCCGAAGCGCCGAAGCCTGCTACGAGAGCACCCGTCTGGCCGTGGAACTTGCCCGCCAGCACAACGCCCGACTCCATGTGGCCCATTTGACGACAGAGCGGGAACTGGACCTGATTGGCGATACAGGACTGATAACCGCCGAGGCCACCGTCAGCCACCTCTACTTCAGCGACCGCGACTACGCCCGGCTTGGCACGCGCATCAAGTGCAACCCGGCCATTAAGACCGAGCGCGACCGCGACGCCCTGCAGCAGGCGCTCACCGACGGGCGCATCTCGGTGGTTGCCACCGACCATGCTCCCCATCTGCTGTCGCAGAAGGAGGGTGGTTGTGCATGCGCCGCCAGCGGAATGCCCATGCTGCAGTTCTCCCTGGTGACGATGCTCGAGCTCGTTGACCGTGGCGTGCTGACGCTGGAACGGTTGGTAGAGCTGATGTGCCACAATCCGGCCCGGCTCTTCGGCGTCGAGCAGCGTGGGTTCCTGCGTCCCGGCTATCGTGCCGACATCGTGCTCGTCCGTCCCGGCCGTGCCTGGACGGTGACGCGTTCGTGTATCGAGAGCCGCTGCGGGTGGAGCCCGATTGAGGGACACACCTATCTGTGGCAGGTGCAGCAGACGCTCTGCAATGGTCATACAGTTTACAAGGAAGGGCAGGTCGATGCCAGCTACATCGGCGAGCCGCTCCGTTTCCGTCACGCCCAATGAAAGTTGACTACAGCATCGGCGAGGTGGCGCCCTATATCAATTGGATTTACTTCTTCCACGCCTGGGGAGCCAATGGTATGCCCCCGACCGAGCGGCAGCAGTTGCAGGCTGAGGCCGAGCAGCGCCTGTCGCGCTTTGCCGACCATTACCGCACACATGGTCTCTTTCAACTGTTCGACGCTCGCGGCGAGGACGACGACATCGTGATCCAGCGCGACGGGCAAGAGACGGTCATACCCTGCCTGCGCCAACAGCAGCAGGGCAGCGACTTCCTTTGTCTGGCCGATTTCGTCGGTCAGCACGACAAAGTCGGCCTCTTCGCCACGACCGTCGATGCCGGCATGGAGACCGACTTCGGCGGCGACCCCTACGAGAAGATGATGATGCAGCTGCTGGCCGACCGGCTGGCCGAGGCTGCTGCCGAGCGGCTGCACGAACAGGTGCGGAAAGCGTACTGGGGCTATGCCCCCGACGAGCAGCTTACCATTGCCGAGATGCTCAGCGAGCGCTGGCAGGGCATCCGTCCTGCCGTCGGCTATCCCTCGCTGCCCGACACCAGCCTGAACTTCCTGCTCGACCAAGTGCTCAACCTCAGTCAGATTGGCATCCGGCTGACCGTGAGCGGGGCCATGAAGCCCCATGCCAGCGTCAGCGGACTGATGATTGCCCACCCCGTGGCGCACTACTTCAGCGTGGGCACGATATCCGACGACCAGGTCGCCGACTACGCCCGCCGTCGCGGTGTTCCCGTCAGTCTGATGCGTAAATTCTTAGGAGGAAACATACAATGGAAGCAATTCTGATGATACTCTTCGCCCCCGATACTTACCTGTGGGCCTTGGCTGCCGTCATGCTGCTGCTGACGCTGGCCCTCTTCCGCCTCTGCCGACGCACCCGCCGCCGCTGGCTCCGTCTGTTGGCGCTGCTGTTTGTGCTGTTTGGCTGGTATGTGCTGGTCTATGGCACGTTCTTTGGCATTTCCAACATTACAGTCCGCCGGGTGGAGTTTGCCTCTGCCGACCTGCCCGCCTCCTTCGACGGCTATCGCATCGTGCAGTTCGGCGATGCCCACGTCGGCAGTTTCAATGGCTGGCGCCAGCCCATCTTGGCCCGTGCCATCGACAGCATCAACGCCCAGCACCCCGACCTGATTGTCTTTACGGGCGACCTGCAGAACAAGACGCCCGACGAGATAGAGCCCCATCTCAAGCAGTTGCAGCGGCTCAAGGCCAAGGACTGCATCTGCTCCGTCATGGGCAATCACGACTATCCGCTCTACGTCGACGACGACGATCTGCATAAGACCCATAACCTGGCGCAGACGATGAATACCGAGGAGGATATGGGCTGGACACTGTTGAACAACACCTGGCGCCGCATACGCCGAGGCGAGGAGCGTATCTACATTGCCGGTATGGAGAACGACGGCGAGGGGCGCTTCCCGCAGTTAGGCAACATCACGTCGGCGCTCACGGAGCTCAGCCGCAAGGACTTCGTCGTCATGCTCGAGCACGACCCTACGTCGTGGCGCCGCAAGATTCTGACCCACTCCCATTGTCAGCTGACGCTCAGCGGCCACACCCACGGCGGCCAGTTCTCACTCTTCGGCTGGTCGCCCGCTGCGCTCAGTTTCCGCGAGTATAGCGGTATGTACTATGCCGGCGACCGGGCCATCAACGTCACCTCGGGGCTTGGCGGCGTCGTTCCTTTCCGCTTCGGTACGCCGCCTGAAATCGTTGTCATCACACTCAAGAAGAAATGAAATACCTGTATTACGTCTATCAACTCCTGGTCGGCCTGCCCGTCCTCGTCATATCAACCATCATCACGGCTTTCGAGGTGGCCATAGGCTGTGCCATCGGCAACGGCCATTTCTGGGGCTACTATCCGGGCCGCTGGTGGGCCAAGGTCATCATCCGTTCGCTGCTGCTGCCCGTCGCCGTCGAAGGGCGCGAGAATCTGGAGAAGGGGCAGTCCTACGTCTTTGTGGCCAACCATCAGGGCGCGTTCGACATCTTCCTCATCTATGGCTATCTGGGCCGCAACTTCAAGTGGATGATGAAGCGGCAGCTGCGGAGCATACCCTTTGTCGGCTTTGCCTGCGAGCGGTCGCACCAGATATTCGTCGACAAGCGCGGCGTCAGCAAGATCAAGAAGACCTACGACGATGCCCGTGCGATTCTGAACCAAGGCTATTCCGTCACCGTCTTCCCCGAGGGAGCCCGCACGTTTACCGGACACATGGCGCAGTTCAAGAAGGGAGCCTTTGCGCTGGCCGACGAACTGCAGCTGCCCGTCGTGCCGCTGACCATCAACGGATCGTTTGACGTGCTGCCCCGTCAGCGCGGTTTCAACTTCGTCAGCTGGCACCCCCTGCGCCTCACCATCCACCAGCCCATCTATCCCGTCGGTCAGGGGCCGGAAAATGTTAACGCTACCCTACGCCAGGCGTACGATAGCGTTATGTCAGGTCTGGTGCCCGAATACCAGGGGTACGTCGAGAATCCCGACCAGTAAGCCTAATCTGCAATCTTCGGGTACTTCCGCGTCCAGCCGTCCCAGCGCAGGCGCATCACGCCGAAGAACGCTTCGCCGAAGATGCCGCCCGACATCTTCGAGGTGCCCTCGCGCCGGTTGACGAAGATGACGGGCACCTCCTTGATCTTGAAGCCTATCTTATAGGCCGTGAACTTCATCTCGATCTGGAAGCCGTAGCCCTTGAAGCGTATCTTGTCGAGCTCGATGGTCTTCAGCACGCGGCGCTTGTAGCACTTGAATCCCGCCGTCGTGTCGTGTACCTTGAAGCCCGTGACCAGCCGCACGTACTTCGAGGCGAAGTAGGACATCAGCACGCGGCCGATGGGCCAGTTCACAACGTTCACGCCGCTGACGTAGCGCGAGCCGATGGCCAGGTCGTAGCCCTCGTCGGCACAGGCTGAGTAGAGTCGCGGCAGGTCGTTGGGGTCGTGGCTGAAGTCGGCATCCATCTCGAAGATGTAGCCGTAGTCGCGCTCCAGCGCCCACTTGAAGCCCGTGATGTAGGCCGTTCCTAAGCCCAGTTTCCCGCTGCGCTCGACGATGAACAGGCGGTCGGCGAACTCGTCGGCCATCAGCCGTTTCACAATCTGTGCCGTCCCGTCGGGCGAGCCGTCGTCGATAACCAAAATGTGGAAACACTTCTCCAGTCCGAACACGGCCCGGATGATTTTCTCGATGTTCTCCTTCTCGTTGTACGTCGGAATGATGACGATACTGTCGCTCTGATGCATAGTCTTTTGGAATTTTCTGCAAAGATAGGCATTATTTGTGAAATAATTCGTATCTTTGCAGAGAATTTTTACTCTGACTATCAATTTATAGCTTGACGGAATGTTGAAAAGACATCTTATGATATGGCTCGTGGCCCTTTTGGCCCTGACGGGTTGCGACAAGTTGGAGGACAGCGACGTCATCAACGAGACGCTGCCCGGCACGTGGGCATTCAGCTACAAGGCTTCCGAGCAGCTCGACTTCGAGATGTCGTTCCAGTGCGTCATCTTCCGCGAGGACGGCACCTGCTCGCTCACCTATCCTGACGGTCAGGAGAACGGCACCTACCGCGCCAGCAATGCCGCCATCAAGATTGATGCCGTCGTCGACGGCGAGCAGCAGACCTATCTCTGGCGCGTGCTCGTGATGTCGCCCAACCGTGTCGTGGCCGAGTACACCCATCAGGCGCAGGGCCGTGATGTCACGCTGACGGTTACGCTGGAGAAGCTAACGGATAGAGTCGATGTGGAACACCGTCTCGCAGGTCTGGCTCTGGTAGGCCGAGAAGTAGCCCAGCATGCCGCCCGTGAAGTTCTGGATGGGGTTCGACCCCGAGTTGTCCATCGTCTGCAGCGAGTATAGGTAGTCGTAGGCCAGTTTGTCGATGGAGCGCACCTCTAAGCGCAGACGGTCGCCGTCGCGCAGTTCGTCGCTGTCGTTCTTCCTGATTTCAGTCTCCGTCGTACACGAGAACAGCTGCTGCAGCTCGTCGCCCGGATTGCTGGTGTCGCGCATCACCGCCCAGCGGTAGCCTATGCCGTTGCGGTAGAGGTGCATGAAGTAGTAGTTGTGCTCCGTCGGGTTGTCCTGCAGGCGCAGGTCGCCGAAGAGCATCCGCTCGCCCACGATGTCCTGCCACACAAGCGTGAAGCTGTTGATGGCCGGCGCACTGAGCATCGTCGACGTCGACGTGTAGTGCTGCCCGTCAATCTCGATGTCGGCCAGGTATTCCTGCCCCTCTATGCCAGCCACCTTCGCCTCATAGAAGCCCCGGCCCGTGTACTTCAGCTGATAGCTTTTGCCGTCGGGCACCATCGACACGGTGACGGTGGCGTTCGTGACGTAGGTGTCCTCCACCCGCGAGTTCTCGATGGCGCGCGTGGTCGTCAGCCGTGCTTTCGCCATGCCGGGCCTCAGCTCCACCTCGGCCACGTAGCGGGGCTCAATGGTGCGGTAGTCGATGTCGATCTCCTTCTCGCATGAGGACAGCAGCACCAACAGACAATAAATCGTAAAACGGACATACCTCATTCTCTCATTTCTCATTTCTCATTTCTCATTTCAGAATTTGATGGTAAACGATACCGAGGGCACGATGCCGAACATGCTGTACTGCACGGCCTTGGTGCGCGCTCCGTTGCTGCTGTCCTCGAAGTTGATGAGGAAGGGGTTGTAGCGGTTATACAGGTTGTAGATGCCGAAGGTCCACACCCGCGTCAGCCTGCTGCGGCTGATGGCCCTGGTCCACGTCGCGCTGACGTCCAGGCGGTGGTAGTCGGGGGCGCGGTAGCCGTTGCGCTCGGCGTAGTAGTAGATGTAGTTGTCAATCATCTCGTACTTGCCGCTCGGGGCCGTGAAGGCCTGGCCCGAGTTGAAGGTCCAGAGTCCGCTGAGCAGCCACTCGGCCGACAGGCGGTAGATGCCCACGATGCCGATGTCGTGGCGGCGGTCGTTGCTGGCCGTGTACCAGCGTCCGCCGTTGATGCCCGCAATCTTGTTCTCGCTCCACGACAGGGCGTAGCTCAGCCAGCCCGTCAGCCGTCCCGTGTTCTTGCGGCCCATCAGCTCGACGCCGTAGCAGCGCCCCTTGCCGGGCAGCACCAGCCGCTCCATCTCAATCTCGCTGCTGAACGACTTGCCGTCGCGGTAGTCCAGAATGTTCTCGATGTGGCGGTAGTAGCCCTCTGCCGAGAAGTCGTAGTCCTGGCTGTCGGTCATGCCGAACAGTCCTAAGCTCACCTGGTCGGCCTTCTGCGGCTTCAGCAGGTTGCTGCTCATGGTGTAGCGGTCGAAGGGCGTCGACGTGTTCTGTCCGCGCAGGGCGTGCAGGTTCTGTGCCGTGCGGGTGTAGCCGGCCTTCACGCTCAGCAGTCGGGTGGGCTGCCACACCACGCTCAGCCTCGGGTCGAGCGTCCAGTGGGTGTAGACGATGCGGTTCTTGCGCGTCTTGTAGAACCAGACGATGTCGCCCTGCTCGTCGACCTCGTAGTAGTAGGGGCCGCCCAGCGACGAGAAGGCCGTCAGCCGCAGACCGGCCTGAGCCGACAGGCGTGGCGACAGCTTGACGGCGGCGCCTGCCCAGAGCGTGTTCTCCCAGGCCCGCCGCTGCTCGCGCTTCGATTCGCTGATCTGCTGCCACTCAGCCGACTTCACGTCCATCAGCATCGACTGCCCGCCCACCTGCAGCTCTGTGTGGCTGCCAAAGGGCAGGGTGAAGTTCTGGTAGAGTCCCGTCTGGCGGATATGCCCCGAGAAGCTCAGGTCCATGCCTAACAGGTCGACGCCATTGTCAGTCGTGTAGTTCGACAGGATGAGCGCCGTCTGCGAGTAGGCTCCCCCTAAGAACTGGTGGCGCCAGGTGAGCGAGGTGGCCAGGTTGCGCCAGCGCAGGCTCACCATGTCCTTCAGTGCCGTCTTGTCGTTGCTGACCAGCATCGACCATTGCAGCTGGTCGTGCTCGCCGGCCTGCCAGTCGGCCCGCGCGTTCATATCGTAGAAGTAGAGGGTGTTGTCCTTGTAGTCGTCAAACATTTTCAGGAACATATCGGCATACGACCGCCGTCCGCACAGCAGCACGCTGACCTTGTCCGTCAGCGGCCCCTCGATGCCCGCCTTGGCCGACAGCAGCCCGACGGTTGCACCGCCGTGCCACCCCTCGCGGCTGCCGCCGCGCGACGAGATGTCGAGCACGGCCGACGAGGCCCCGCCAAACTGTGCCGGCAGCAGGCCCTTGTAGAGCGTGGCCGAGCCGAGGGCGTCGTCGTTGAAGGCCGACAGCAGTCCGGCCAAGTGGCCGACGTTGTAGACCGGAGCCTGGTCGTAGAGGACGACGTTCTGGGCCGACGTGCCGCCGCGCACCTGGAAACTGCTCGACGCCTCGTTCTCGGCCTTCACGCCCGGCAGCATCTGCAGCGAGCGGATGACGTCGCCCTCGCCCAGCAGCGAGGGAGCCGCCGTCAGCTCCTTCAGCTGCAGCTGTTCGGCGCCCACCTGCAGGCTCTGCAGCCGCTGGCGGGCCGAGCTGTGGGTCACCACCACCTCGTCCAGCTGCTGTGTGCGCAGGGTGTCGCCCGGCGTTCCCGTCAGGGCCATCACCGCTGCCGTCAGTATGGTTGTCTGAAACATGGGTGCAAAAGTACAAAAATAAAATGAATTCTTTGCCCCTTTAACTATAAAAACTATCCAGGCCGCGCCGCCTTTTCTGCAAAACCCGCCGCCTTTTTCCCAAAACCCGCCGCCTTTTTGGCAAAACCCGCCGCCTTTTTCCCCAAACCCGGCGCCTTTTGCGCAAAACCCGGCGGGTTTCGGAAATCCCAGGCCGTGGGACAAAACTTACCCGCCAGCTCCCAAGGTGTAGGTTCAGGTGTAGGTTCCAGCCTCGAAGCAAGCCGAAGAGCCTCCTTTTCGCCCCACGTCCTTACTCCTCACCTTTATATATATGATTGCCATTTGCACTTTATATCCTACACTCCCGACACTTCCTACACCTAAAAAAGTTCAACAGGTGTAGGAAGTGTCGGAAGTGTCGGGTATTTCCTGCGATTCGCAATTATAGGCAAGTCCTGATTAGCCAAGCCAATTTCAACGACCTCGATGCCTTGTGCATTTAGCTGATTCAATATGTCATCAGCAATAAAGTTAGAAGTTTTTTCCTTTTCTTCCAAATCTTTTGGCCGAAATCTTCATTTTCCATCGATTTTCTCCCTCCCTCGGGAGGGGTCGGGGGAGGGGGTCTCTTCTACTTCTTCCGGACGATGGCGACGATGATGAGCAGGTAGCCGGCGAGACAGAGCATGGGGGCGACGACAATGCGGCGGGGCGAGAAGATGTCGGGGTTGAAGGCCTGCTCGGTGCTGCCAGGGCCTGACATGAGCAGGTATCCTGCAACGATGAGGGCGCAGGCTGCGATGACAATGCGGCGGCTGGTCATGGCGGCCATACATTTACTGATTGTAGCGTTCATAATGTTTGATGTATTGTTGGTAGATATTATTCCTGTCATATTGTGCGGCCACGGCGAGTGCAAGCTCCATCGTCTGCAGCCACGTGTAGCGTGAGAAGGCCGAACCGGCGCGGCGCGACGGCCGGATGGTGTCAATCCACGAGAGCCACTCGACGGCGCGGCGCAGCAGGCTGCTGACAATCCGGTCGCCCTGGTCGGGCAGGCTGTTCACGTAGAAACAGCGGGCCATGGCGAGGGCCGATTCGGTATAGGGCACGTTCTGCGGCGGCATCTCCTGCTGCCACTTCCTGCAAACGTCCAGCGCGCGCTCGTTGTCGCCCTGGCGGAGCAGCGAGTCGATGAGCACGCCCATGATCATCTGGTGGGTGTTGGCCAGTCGTCTTACGTCCTCGTCAACATAGATGCCCTCGGTGCTGAGTCCGCCATAGCGGAATCGGTGCATGATGTTGTCGTAGAGCCGCTCCACGTCCACCTTTTGCTCCGTGGCCGTTGGCGACACGCGGTAGGCGAGCCCTTCGAGCACCAGGTGGTCGCGCAGGAACGACAAGTTGTCGGAACCGGAGTTGACGGAAATGTAGACGGGGCGCTTCCAGTCGGCATTAGCCAGCACGTCGAGCACCGTCAGTTCGTTCTTGTAGAGTCCTTCCACGCCCTTCAGCGAGATGGCCGTCTGGCCGATGGTGATGCTGTCGGCGGCAATGGGTGTGTACTCCATCCGCCCCTCCTGGTAGTCTTCGTGGCTGAAGCTGATGGGCAGGGCTGGCGAGTCGTAGGCCGGACGCTTCATCTGGTCGATATACCAGTCGGTCTGCAGGTATTCCATGTTGCAGTCGCGGGTGTCGCGGCGCACGCCCTCCACCTCGTGGTTGTACCAGAGGGGGAACGTGTCGTTGTCGCCGTTGGTCAGGATGATGGGGCTGCCCTCGTCCTGCAGTGTCATCAGGTAGTTCCGGCCGAAGTCGCGACAGGTGTAGCGGCCCGAGCGGTCGTGGTCGTCCCATGTCTGCGAAGCCATCTGCAGGGGGACGAGCAGGCAGAGTAAAGCCCGCAGCAGACCCACCTCCAGCCCCTCCCTGTGAGGGAGGGGAGTATATGCCTTCAAGGCGGACATGTAGCGGAAGAAGTAACCACTCCCCTCTCCCTTGCGAGAGGGGCTGGGGGTGAGGCTTTGTACCCCCAACCCAATCCAGATGGCGAAGGCATAGAACGAGCCGGCGTAGGCATAGTCGCGCTCTCGCGGCTGGAGCGGTGTCTGGTTGAGGTAGACCACGATGGCAAGGCCCGTCATCACAAACAGCAACGTGACGACCAACAGCTGCTGGCGCCCTTTCGCCCCTCGCCGCCATTGCCAGACCATGCCCAGCAGACCGAGCAGCAGTGGCAGGCCGTAGAAGACGTTGCGCCCTCTGTTCTCTTTCAGGTCTGACGGCAGCTTCGACGTGTCGCAGCCCAGCAGCCAGTCGTCAATCCACCGGAAGCCCGTTATCCAGTTGCCGTGCTCAGCCTCTCCGTGTCCCTGGATGTTGTTCTGCCGGCCCACGAAGTTCCAGAGGAAGTAGCGCCAGTACATGAAGTTCACCTGATAGGTCAGGAAGAAGCGCAGGTTCTCGGCAGCGGTCGGCACGCCGTCCTGCTTCCTGACGCCTTGGAGCCAGTCCTCGTAGGCCTTGGCGTGACGCTGGGAGTGCATGCGGGGGAAGTACATGTTGCTCTTGTATACATATTCTATGTCGTGGCGTATCACCTCGTACTGCTCCTTCGTGGCATCGGCTGAGGGGCGGTAGATGGCCTTTCCCTCCTTCTGCACCGGCACTAAGTAGTCGCCTTCCACCTGGCGCTCCACCTCACTGCAGTAGGCGGGACCGTAGAGCAGTGGCGTCTTTCCGTACTGCTCGCGGTTCAGGTAGCTGCCTAACGAGAAGATGTTGCCGGGTGCATTCTCATTCATCGGCGGGTTGGCATTGGCCCTGATGAAGATGACGCCGTAGCTGCTGTAGCCGGCCAGCAGCATCAGCAGGCAGGCCAGCGACAGCCTGACCAACCTGCGTCGCGCCTTATAGTAGGCCACGACCAGTGTCGCTGCCAGCAGCAAGATGTAGCACACGAGTCCCGTGTTGTACGGACAGCCCAAGGCGTTGGTAAACAGCAGCTCGAACCAGCCGCCTATCTTCACGACACCCGGTATGAGACCGTAGAGGATGAGGCTCACGAGCAGGCCTCCGGCTGTAAGCGTCATCACGACACCCTTCAGCGTGATGCGCTCCGTCCGACGGAAATAGACCACAAACGACATGGCGGGCAGGCAGAGCAGACAGAGCAGGTGGACGCCGATGGACAGGCCGGTGATGTAGGCAATCAGGATGAGCCAGCGCTCTTCGGTCTTCTCCTCCCATTTCAGGATGAGCCAGAACATCAGGGCCGTGAGGAACGAGGAGAAGGCGTAGACCTCGGCTTCGACGGCCGAGAACCAGAACGTGTCGCTGAAGGTATAGGCCAGTGCTCCCACCAGTCCGCAGGTCTCGATGGTGACGACCTGATGGAGGGTCAGGGCGTCGCCTGGCGGGCACGTCAGCCGCTTGGCGAGATGGGTGATGGTGAGAAAGAGGAAGAAGATGCAGCCGGCACTCAGGAGCGCCGACAGCAGGTTGACCATCATGGCTACCTGCGACGGCTGGCTGGCCAGCTGGGCGAAGAGATTGGCGGCCAGCATGAAGAAAGGTGCCCCCGGCGGGTGACCTATCTCTAATTTATAGCCGCAGGCTATGAACTCAGGACAGTCCCACAGGCTGGCCGTCGGCTCGATGGTCAGTCCGTAGACGGTGGCGGCAATGGCAAAGACGAGCCAGGCCGTGCAGGTGTTGATTCTTGAAAATGTTGGTTGTTGCATCATACGTTTGCCTTTTTTCGGCAAAGGTATGAAGAGTGCTGCTAACCGGCGAAAAAACTGTCTGACATTTGTCTGACAATTTCCTGACAGGCGACCTATCTATCTGACCGTCAGCTCGTAAGCCCGACCTCTGTCGGACTCGATCTTTAGGCTGGAATGTTGCTCGACAATGGGTTTCAGCCTCCGTATGAGCGTATAGAGGGTGTCGCTGGCATCGGGCTTCTTCGGCCAGAGAGCGTCACAGATCTCAGCCTTCGTCAGCAGATGGGCGTCAGACTGGAAGAACATCGTCAGCAGCTGGTGCTGCATGGGCGTGAGCTGCACCCGCTGGCCGTCGGCAGCATAGAACCGGCCTTCGGCTTCAGCGTAGGTCAGTCCGCCGAGCGTAATGCCGCCTGGCAGGACGGCGTAATGCTGGCGGCGATACCACACAAGCATGGCCCAGACTCCTGTCAGCACCCACAGAACGGTGGCCGGCCGCTGGTCCGACAGGCTGAAGATGGTTGCCTCTGAGCAGTGTGCGTAGGGCTTGAAGTTGACGGGGGAACCGTCAACCGCAATGGTGGCTTTGCCGCGAAGCCCGGCAATCTGCAGGTGGTTGTTGAACTTGCGGATGGTGTCCTGGCTGATGACGTCGCTCTGCTGTTCGTGAAGCGTCAGGGTCAGTGCCCTGTCCATGTCCTCGCTTACCCGTCGGCTCGTAGAACTGTAGCAGCCAAAGCTGGTCAGGCTGGAGGCGATAATCAGCGCAAGCAGCACGACGACGGCCTGTTGTTGTCTTGTAATGTGCATGGTCTATTCTCCTTCTTCTTAACCGTTTCGTTGATATTCGGCTACAAAGGTATAACTATTTTCGTAGACAATGGCCGTTTCCGTCCCAAAAAATGTAAAATCGATGGTCGCAGACGTAGAAAAGCGCCAACGGCGGATGGTTTTGTGCACGAGGAAGGCATTTTCTCACGAAAAATGTCTACCTTTGTTGCCAGATTGGGTAAATCAAAAATATCAAAGAGATGAAAAACAAACTACTGGCTATTCTGGCCGCATGTCTGCTGGCGGCGAGTGCCGCCCAGGCGCAGAGTGAAGAGAACCTGAAGTTGCGCTTCGACTTCTCGTCGGTAGCGGGAACAGCCGTGACCGACAATGTCTCGGGCGTGAGGGCCAAACTGATGGGTGCGGCTAAGGTGGTTGAGATGGGGTCGTACCGGGTGCTCGACCTGGGTAATGGCTCCGGCTATCTTGACATGACGGCAGCGGCGGGCGATGTGCTGGCCGCACAGGGCAATTACAGTATATCGGTATATTACCGTGTCGACGAGGATGCCTCGTTGTCGGGCAACGGCTACTTCCTATGGGCCTTCTCTACGTCGGCGGCCTGCACGGCCACGGCGGGAGCCTATACGGCCTACCGGCTCAACGCACAGCGCGTCGCGTCGTCAACAGGCGGCTATCAGAACGAGGAGGGCTACCACGTGGGCACGGCATCGCCGAAGGGCCGCTGGATGCACGTCTGCTACACCCAGCAGGGCACCACCGGGCGGCTCTACATCGACGGACAGTTGCAGAAAGCCGTCACGACGATGCCGACGAACAAGGCACTCTATGGTTCGGTAAAACCGACTTGCTGCTGGATAGGCCGCGCACCATTCTCGGGCGACAACTATCTGAGGAAGACGCTCGTGGCTGACTTCCGCCTGTATGCCGCCGCACTCACGGCAACGCAGGTAAGCGAGCTGGCTGCGAAGACGGTACAACTGGACTATGCCTTCGAGCATGGCACGCCTGGCGACATGACTGCCCTACAGACGGCCATCGCACAGGCACAGACGGCCGTCGGCAACGCCGCGGACGACTGTCTGCCCGGAGCCGTTGCCAACGTCGAGGACATGCTGATGCTGGCACAGACCATCGTGGCCGACGGCACGTACGGGCAGACGGTGCTCGACAGGGTGACCGCGCAGCTGAAAGACGCTGTGACGGCCATGAAAGCCACCGCCTGGAAACTGTTCGACACGAGCGGCGCTGAGGCAGCAGGCATCTACGACACCAATCGCGGCTTCCGCCATCCTGGTGGCATGCACACGCAGCAGGACTTCGACCGCATCAAGGCACAGCTCGCCGCCGGCAACACCACGGTCAAGGCGGCCTACAACCTGCTGAAAAATGCTGCCTATGCCCAGCCCGGCGTGCAGACCTATCCCGTGGAGAGCATCGTGCGCGGCGGCTCCGGCGAAAACTACATCAACGCTGCCCGCGGTGCGACGATGGCCTACCAGAACGCACTGCGCTGGAAGATAGAGGACAACGAGCAATGTGCTAAAGCCGCCGTGCGCATACTCATGGCATGGGCCAATACGACGAAGCAAGTAACGGGCAGCAGCGACCAGTGCTTGGCCGTGGGTCTCTACGGCTACCAGTTTGCGCAGGCCGCCGAGCTGATGCGCGACTATGAGGGCTGGAAGCGCGAGGACTTCGAGACATTCCGCCGGTGGATGCTGCGCGTGTGGTACTATCCAGCTATCGGCTTCCTGCGCAGTCGCAACGGCACGTGGGAGAACACCGGCAAGTGGTGGCAGGCCCCCGGCCACTACTGGAGCAACTGGGGACTGTGCAACGCGCTCTGCGTCATCTCCATCGGCATACTCTGCGACGACGTGCACATCTACAATCAGGGAATGTCGTTCATGAAGTACGACCAAGTAGGTACATTCCGCAACCCGCGCACCGCCAACCCCATCCTGAACGACGGACTGACGGAGTTCATAGGCAATCTCGTGGTGACCACCACGGCCAGCGACCTGGAGACAGGCGCCTACGGACGCCTGGGACAGACTAATGAGAGCGGGCGCGACGTCGGGCACCCCGCAATGGCCCTGGGACTGGCCATCGACATTGCCCATACGGCCTGGAACCAGGGCGACGACCTCTTCTCGTATATGGACAACCGCCTTGCTGCCGGCATTGAGTATGTGGCCGCACAAGTGCTGGGCACCGAGGGATTGCCCTGGACCAACTACAGCTATGGCACCAACGGCATCTACTATACCGACTCGCGCTGCTGGACGATGACGGAGCCTTGCCTTGGCGTGCAGATTCGTCCCTGCTGGGGAACGGTGGTCGGGCATTACGAAGGCGTGAAGGGCGTGACCATGCCCTACTCGGAGAAAGTGCTGCAGCGGATGGGCACCGACGGCGGCGGCACTGGCGGCACCAGCGGCGGCTACGACCAGCTGGGCTACTCGGTACTGATGAACACCCGCGACGAGCAGCTCTGTCCCGCCGACCGGCGCCCCACGCCACTCACCCCGCGCATTGCCTTCGAGCGCACGACCACGAGCAGCCATCCGTCGAAGCCCTATTCGCCGCTGCTGAAAGACTACGGCACCACCATCGACCACGGTGAACTGGGCGGACTGAAGAACGACTACACCACCGACAACCAGACGGGACTGCCACGGGGTAGCATCGTCACCCTGCAGCCCCAGCTGCCCGAGGGCGAGGCGGACACCGGACTGTGGCAGTGGAACACGGGCGAGAGCACTCGCAACATCACTGTCACGGCCGACCGCAGCTTTATGTACCGGGCCACCTACACCAACAGCCGGGGTGTCGAGAGCGAACAGCTCTTCTCTATTGCCGTACAGGGTGACTGCGAGGAGACGCCCGGTGTGACACCTTTTATAATATATAAGGGCAAGACGCTGGACAACGAAGCTACCATCAGCGTGGACTACGGCGAGGAGGTCACGCTGGGCATCAGCGGCACACGCGGGTTCGACACCTTCCTCTGGGATGACGGCACCACGGGCAGCACGGTGACGAAAACCGTGGCTCGCAACCGCGACGTGCAGCTCGTCTATCAGAACCAGGGCGGACGAAAGACGCTGTTCACGTTCCACTTAGAGACGCAGCCCCCGCTGACGAGAGGCGACGTCAACGGCGACGGCGTGGTGAACATTGTTGACGTCACTTTAGCCATCGGTCAGATACTTGGTCAGCCAGCCTCCACTCCCATCACAGGGACTGCCGACATCAATGGCGACGGCAAAGTGGATGACGCTGACCTGGAAGGTATCTTGGGCCTCGTCGTGGATAGTAAATAACACTCAGACTTTTACGACGTGATGAAATATCTATTATCTATTCTCAGCTTGTTGGCAGCGTCTCTTGCTGTCATGGCACAAGGGGAGTTCCAGATGTCGGGACCCTACGAGGTGATAGCGCGTGACGGACAGTTCCGTGGCACAAAGGCAGGAAGCGAGGTCGACATGAAGGCGGCGTGGGACTTTGCGCTGGCCGGCAGGCACGATGAGGCCGTGCGCATCATTGAAGCGTATGCAGGGACCTTGCGGCTGATCGACGGCCACGATGCGCCTCTGTGCCTGATTCAGTGCTACTGGCTGTGCCGCGCCATCATGGTGGAGAGGGAGCACAGGACACTGGCCTGGTCGGCAATGATACGCAGGGCGATGGTGCCTGTCATGGACAAGTTCGAGGCCGACAGCCCTTACGCCAACGGCAACTGGGGCGCCATCGTGAACCGTTGCCGCATGGCGGCTGCCATTGCCATGGGTGACACGGCGCTGTACAGAAATGCCGTCGACTACTATCTGCATGCATACGACAACGGCTCGCTGCCTCATTATGTCGGTGAGACCGGACAGTGCCAGGAGTCTGGGCGCGACCAGCAGCACGTGCAGCTCGGGCTGGGGGCATTGGGCGATGTCTGCGAAATGGCGTGGCAGCAGGGCGACGATCTCTATGCGGCACTCGACAACCGGCTGCTGAAGGGGCTGGAATACACAGCCCGCTATAACCTGGGGCATGACGTGCCTTTTGAGACGTGGCAGGACTGCACCGGCCTCTATTCTGACTGGACCGAACCGGGCAGCATGGGGCGCGGACGTATCCGCGACATCTACCGCAAGGCCTACGACCACTATGTAGGGCTTTGCGGACTGAAAATGCCCTATACCAAGAGACTGCTTGAACAGCAGGCTAAAGCCGAAAGAAAGGGCGAGGTGAGAAAGAACATCGAGGCCGACGAGTTTACCGTAAGGGGCGTGGACGAGAATCCGAGAATACACCGGGTGTTCACCTATCCAGCCCCCAAGGGTGCACCGCTGAAGCATGACTATGACGTCTTCGTCTGTCCGCGCGGCTGCGACGAGTGGACGAAGACAGACACTTACATGGCGAAGGTCAACGCATATGTGGGCGACGGCAAACACAAAGTGTGCGAAATCTCGTACGCCATGTTCGACTTCACGGGCGATGTGCGGGTGCGGGTAATCAGCAAGACCAGGAAGTTCGCCTCGGTGCGCATCCGTCCAGACTATCGTGGTGTGACGGCCACCGTCCAGAACGACTCCACGGTAGAGTTCCTGCAGTTCCAGCCTGAGAACGTCAGCGTAGAGCTGGACGGTGACATCACAAGCAACCTGCTGGTCTTCTCTTCCAAGCCCCCCGTGAGCAAGGAGCAGGCAGAGCGGGAGGCGAAGCGGCAGGGTCGTGGGTTCAGATACTATGCGCCAGGCTTCTACGATCGGCAAGACACCATCTTTGTCGAGTCAAACACGACGGTCTATCTCGCCGGCGGAGCTTATTTCACCGGTACTTTTGCCATCGATGATGCCGCGAACGTAAGCATTCTGGGGCGCGGCATCGCCCGTCCGCCCCGTGGCTATGAGGGGGCTCACGTCTATCGCTCCCGCAATGTGCTGATCGACGGACTGCTGCTGAATACCTGCCCCATTGGCGAATCCAAGGACGTGACGCTGCGGGATGTACGCAGTATTTCCCATCCTGCCTGGGGCGACGGCCTTAACGTCTTCGGCGGCTGCGACGGCATACTCTTCGACCGGGTGTTCTGCCGCAACTCTGACGACTGCACCACGGCCTACGCCACCCGAAAGGGGTTCAGGGGCTCCACCCGCAATGTGCGCATGCGTAACTCGACGCTTTGGGCTGACGTGGCCCATCCTATTTTCATCGGCATTCATGGCGATGCCGAAGTTGGCGACACCATTGAGCATCTGGTTTATGAGAACATCGACATCCTGGGCCAGGCTGAGCCGCAGGTGGATTATCAGGGCTGCATGGCTATCAACTGCGGCGACGGCAACCTGGTGCGCGACGTTTGCTTCGACAATATCCGCATTGAGCAGATAGAGAGTGGCAGCATCGTGCAGGTGAAAGTGGGGTTCAACCAGAAATACTGCAACGCCGCCGGCCGAGGTGTCGATGACATTGTGTTCCGCCATGTGCGCTATTGCGGCAAGCAGCCAAACATGTCGGTAATTAACGGTTACGACGAGGGGCGCCGTGTGCAGAATGTGACCTTCGAGAGACTGAAAATCAATGGGCGGGCCGTTTATGACGACATGCCTGGAAAGCCTAAGTGGTACGCCACTTCCGACCTTGTCCCGATGTATGTGGGCAACCACGTCGGCAGTGTAGTGTTCAGAAAAGATGCGGCGCAGAGCCAATAATTTGGGATTGCCATACAGAAACTTGCCGGGACTTCCAAATTAAACGACGCAAAATGCGGAATCTTCGTTTATTTTGCGTACCTTTGCACCGCTTTAAGCGATGAACATACAGGAACTGAGTAAACAGTATGCCAAGCGGCCGCAGGTGGCGGCGCTGGCGAAAGCCGTGGGAAATGTTCGGGAACGATGCATTTTCCTCGAGGGCTTATTGGCCTCCAGCGGGCCGTTGGTGTTCGGCAGTCTGGCTCAGAAAACCGCTGCCACGATACTTTTCATTCTTCAGGACGCCGAGGAGGCGGGGTACTTCTACCACGACCTGACGCAGCTGATGGGCGACCGGCAGGTGCTGTTCTTCCCGTCGAGCTACAGGCGGTCGGTGAAGTACGCCCAGCGCGACCCGGCCAACGAGATACTGCGCACGGAGGTGCTGTCGCAGTTGGCGGCAGAGGGCAGGGGGCTCTACATCGTCTCTTACCCCGAGGCGGTGGCCGAGATGGTGGTGTCGAAGAAGCAGCTCGACACGAGGACGCTGACGCTGACCACTGGCCAGACGGTGGCGACGGCCACGATAGAGCAGACGCTGCAGGAGTTCGGATTCCGCGAGGTGGACTACGTCTACGAGCCGGGGCAGTACGCCCTGCGCGGCTCCATCCTCGACGTCTATTCCTATAGTAGCGAGTTCCCCTTCCGTATCGACTTCTTCGGCGACGAGATTGACAGCATCCGCACGTTCGAGGTGGAGGACCAGCTGTCGAAGGAGCGCCGTGAGCGGGTGGACATCGTGCCTGAGCTGGCTGGACTGACGGAGGACAAGGAGTCGCTGTTCCGGTTCCTGCCCGACGAGACGCTGCTCTGCCTGAAGGACTACGGCTATGTGGCCGACGCCATCGACCGTACCTTTCAGGAGGGCTTTTCTAAGCAGGCCGTCATGGAGCGTATGGAGGAAGCTGAGTCGGAGATGGAGCAGCAGGAGATTGAGCAGCAGCTGCGCCGCGAGAGCCAGCTCATCAACGGCAGCCAGTTCAAGGCCGACAGCGAGCGCTTCCGCCGCATAGAGCTAAGGGGTAGGGGAGAGGGCACCGCCATCTCGTTCAACATCACCGCCCAGCCCCTGTTCCACAAGAACTTCGAACTGCTGACCAAGACGCTGACGGACTATCAGCTGAAGGGTTACAACCTGTTTATACTGGCCGACAGCAAGAAGCAGCAGGAACGACTGAAGGAGATTCTTTCTGGTGAAGGGTGTTTGGTGAAGGGTGAAGGGAGAAATGTTTCTGAGCGTGAAGGTACCCTCCCTTTACCCTTCACCAAACACTCTTCACAATTTTTCGTTCCCGTCGACAAGACCTTGCACGAAGGCTTCATCGACCACGATGCGCGCGCCTGCTTCCTGACCGACCACCAGATATTCGACCGTTTCCATAAGTATAACCTGAAGAGCGACAAGGCCCGCACGGGCAAGGTGGCTCTGACGCTGAAGGAGATACAGCAGTTTGAGATTGGCGACTACGTGGTACACATCGACCACGGCGTGGGCAAGTTCGGCGGACTGGTGCGCATGCCCGTCAACTCACCTGCGGGGAACGGCCGTGAGGGGGCCTACCAGGAGATGATAAAGATTACCTACCAGCGGGGCGACGCCATCTATGTGTCTATCCACTCGCTCTACAAGGTGTCGAAGTACAAGTCGCAGGACGGCGGCGAGGCTCCCCGTCTCTCGACGCTCGGCACGGGCCAGTGGGAGCGGCTGAAGGAGCGCACGAAGAAGCACATCAAGGACATTGCCCGCGACCTGATCAAACTCTATGCCAAGCGGCGCCGTGAGAAAGGCTTTGCGTTTAGCCACGACTCGTACATGCAGCACGAGCTGGAGGCCTCGTTCCTCTACGAGGACACACCCGACCAGCTGAAGGCTACGCAGGACGTGAAGGCCGATATGGAGATGGCCAAGCCGATGGACCGCCTGGTCTGCGGCGACGTGGGCTTCGGCAAGACCGAAGTGGCCGTGCGTGCGGCATTCAAGGCGGCCTGCGACGGCAAGCAGGTGGCCGTGATGGTGCCCACGACGGTGCTCGCTTACCAGCACTTCCACACCTTCAGCAGCCGGCTGAAGGATATGCCCGTCCGCGTTGACTACCTGACCCGTGCCCGTACGGCCAAGCAGACGACGGCCATCTTGAAGGACCTGGAGGCAGGCAAGATAGACATTATAATAGGTACGCATAAGCTGATAGGCAAGACGGTGAAGTTTCACGACCTCGGACTGCTCATCATCGATGAGGAGCAGAAGTTCGGCGTGGCCACCAAGGAGAAGCTGCGCCAGATGAAGTCGAACGTCGACACGCTGACGATGTCGGCAACGCCCATCCCGCGAACGCTGCAGTTTTCGCTCGTCGGTGCCCGCGACCTGAGCGTCATACAGACACCGCCGCCCAACCGCTACCCCATACAGACGGAGATTCACACCTTCAGCGCCGAAATCATTACTGACGCCATCAACTTTGAGATGTCGCGCAACGGGCAGGTGTACTTCGTCAACAACCGTATATCAGACCTGACCCGCATAGCCGAGCTGATACACAACAACGTGCCCGATGCCCGCGTGGCCATCGGTCACGGACAGATGAAGCCCGAGGAACTGGAGCAGATTATCCTCGACTTCTCGAACTACGACTACGACGTGCTGCTGTCGACGACCATCGTCGAGAATGGCATCGACATTCCCAACGCCAACACCATCATCATCAACTCGGCCCACCACTTCGGACTCTCTGACCTCCACCAGATGCGCGGTCGCGTGGGGCGTGGCAACCGCAAGGCTTTCTGCTACCTGCTGGCACCGCCCCTTGCCGCCCTCCCCGTGGAGAGCCGCCGCCGCCTTGAGGCACTCGAGAACTTCAGTGACCTCGGCTCGGGCATCAACATCGCCATGCAGGACCTCGACATCCGTGGTGCCGGCAACCTGCTCGGCAGCGAGCAGTCGGGCTTCATCAGCGACCTGGGCTACGAGACCTACCAGAAGATACTGAATGAGGCGATGGCGGAGCTGAGGAATGAAGCCCCCCCCTCCGCCCCCGAGGGGGCTACAAGTGTCCGGCTTGGTAATGAAGCCCCCTCGGGGGCCGTAGGGGGGGCTTTCAGCTTCGTCGCCGACTGCACCCTCGAAAGCGACCTCGAGATGTACTTCCCCGACCAGTATGTGCCGTCAGACTCAGAGCGTATGCTGCTCTACCGCGAACTGGATAATATGAAGGACGACCAGCAGATAGAAGGCTACCGTAAACGGCTCGTCGACCGCTTTGGAGCCATACCGGCCGTGGCTGAGGAGCTGATACGCGTGGTGCCGCTACGCCGCCTTGGCAAGCAGTTGGGGTGTGAGAAAATTATGCTGAAGCAGGGGCGCATGTTCCTCTATTTCGTCTCCAATCCCGACAGTCCCTACTACCAGAGCGATGCTTTCGGGCGGGTGCTCGACTATATCGGTCGGAACGTGCGCCGCTGCAATCTGAAAGAGCAGAACGGCAAGCGCTCGATGGTTGTCAGCGACGTGCCTACGGTTGAGGAGGCTGTCCGAATACTTGGTTCCATTCTTCCTTGAACCGGCGCTGCTGCTCGCTCAGAGGCGACTTCGTCCAGGCTTTCAGCTTGTCGCCGATGACAGCCTTCAGCTTGTCGTCGGGAGCAAGGGCTGCGTAGTAGAGCTGTAGCCGGAGCCGCAGCATACTGCTCTCTTTCAAGGCGTTTGCGGCTGACAGCAGGCGTTCGGAGGCCTTACCATCGTCCAGGCCTAACGCCTTGGTGCCCATATAGACCGCCAGTGCCAGTTCGGCCTCGCGCTGGGCGGTGTAGCCCTTGTAAGGCTCCACGCGCTGGAGCGTCCGGCGCAGTTCGACGACCAGTAGGTTGTACTCATTCTCTTGCGTCACGCGGTCAGGGGCGGCAAACAGCATCCGGAAAGCCAGTTCGAAGAGACTTTTCAGGTCGCCGTCGATGTCAGTCGATTTCTTGGCGGGCTGGTCGACCAGCTCTACCACCTCGGGACTGAGGCTGACGGCTACGGCCGAAATCTCGGGTATACTGACCACCAGCTGCTTGCTGCGCTTGCCGGGAACGCGCATCAGCACACCCTCGACGCCGTCGAACACGCCGCCGTGGACGCGAATCTTGTCGCCTACGCGCAGCTTGATTTCGTCGGGCTGGAAGTAGGTAAGGTTTTCCTCCACCTGCTGCGTCACCCGCATAAAATTCTCCATGTCGCGGTCGGGCACGACGATGGGCTTCTTCTGGCCAGGCAGACCCGACATCCTGAAAAACGTCGGCAGTTTGGTGGTTGCAATGTACTCCTCCAAGGCCGACTTGAGGCTTTTGACGAAGACAAGCCCGTTGATGGCAGGCACCAGCACGCGCTTCTTCTTCCCCATGCGCTCCTTCACTTCGTACCTCATGGGCAGATAGCAGTCGAACCCGAGGCGGCGCAGGTCGTCGCGGATTTTCACCTCACTCCTGTAGTTGGCGCTCAGCACGTACCAGCGTGCCGCTTCGTCCGTGCTTGTCCTGCCACTGTCCAAATGCTCTGTCCTCATGCTTCAATAGCCTCTACATTCCCCAGACCATGATGGGATGGCCCTGATACTCTGCAGGGCGGTGCCAGATGCGCTCCTCCCACGACAGCCGACCGTCGCGGTCGAAAATGACGAGGTGGCCTTCGTCAACGGAGCCGACGGTGTCCATATATTCCCAAGTCTGTTCGAGTCCTTTCCTGATGATGACATCTATCGGGCCACGTTTGATTTTCATCTCCACGACGATGCGCTGTACCGGTGCGCCGTAGCCCTCGCCGAGGGGTTTGCGGATGAGCAGGTCGGTACGCTTGCGCCCAAGTCCGTATTCGCGGTCTATGTAGCCACCTCCATTCACGATGCGCTGAAGGAAAGCCTGCATCAGCAACTGCGGGCCGGCCTCGGCATAGTCGAACTTGCCAATCCACGAGTCGGCATTCTGGCGGAAGAACTGCTGGAAGTCGAGCATCAGCTTCTCCATATTGATGCTGCCATCAGCGTTCTGATACCACTGTGGCTGCTGGGGCAGAGTCTCCTGTGTGCTCCATGTCAGTTCACGAGGTATGATTTCACGGTAGATGCCATTGGATATGCGGATGTTCTGACCTCTTTCTCGCTTGATGAGACCCATATCGGCCACATACTGAATATCGTCGGAGGGAATCAAGCCCTCTACTGCTTCATCGCTGTTCGACAAGATGGGCTCTATGACCCTTTTCACCCTCGCCTCCTTCAGTTTGTCAATCAGAATGTCGATATGGGTGTCGCGGCGGTAGATGATCTGCTCCTGGGCTTGGTAGAGCATGTCGGGAGTGATGGTGACAGAGCGGTCGCGATTCCCTCTCATCTCGTAAGTCACCTCGTTGGCCAAGGCGTTCACCAGCCAAGGCTGGCCCTCGGTGGCCTCCCACACCATGGGGAAGCACCGCTCATCCCACTGCTGTCCCGTCTCGCGTGTGTGCTGCTGGTAGAGTTCGCGAATCTCCTCTGTCGTGAAGTTTCCCAATCGAAGCGATTTCGCCTTGATGTTGAAGGCTGAACCGCCGGTGATGATGTCTTGGTTGGATAGCACGATGCGGTAGTCGCGAACGTCGCGGATGCCGCAGAGTATGATGCTGATGGGAAACGACCGTGGGCGGTTGGCATAGCCGGCACGTATCTGGCGCAGCACGCTGACGAGTCCGTCGCCCACCAGGGCGTCTATCTCGTCGAGGATGAGCACTAAGGGCTTGCCTATACTGACACAGAGGCGCTTGATGAAGGTTGTCAGCATCTCGTTGGGGTCATCCTCCCTGACGGTTTTACGAATGTCCTGTGGTTGGTTGGTGCCAAGTATCAGGCTTGTCTCCTCTGTAATGGCGCCGCATACCGTGGCAACCGTACTCTTCACGTTGCCGCGGGCACCCTGCCCCCCCTCCACGTTGGCATATACGGCAACGTACTCACCTTGTTCGTTCAGATAGTCGCGCAGTGCCAACATGCACGACGTCTTGCCCGTCTGGCGGGGGGCGTGCAGCACGAAGTATCGCTGCTGGCGTATCAGTGCCATTATCTCGTCGAGGTCGAACCTGCTGAGCGGGTCAATCGTGTAATTGATGTCGGGCTTCTGCGGCCCCGCCGTGTTGAAAAACCGTTCCATACCAGTGTCTATTTTCGTTGTTTTGCTTTCTTTCGGCTGCAAATTTATGAAAAATTTTCGAAT
>JAFPVW010000181.1 GCA_017395215.1 Prevotella sp.
TATTGTAATCACCGAACTTTATAATCTGTTTGACATGATACTTCTCTGGGTGGTTCAAAACAGTTCTTGCGCTTTTAGCCTTGCTTGACTTTGCCTTGACTTCCAGCGGAACACACTCTCCGTTCATTCGCACAAGAAAATCTAATTCCAATCCTGAATCCTTTTGGAAATAGTAAAGGTTCTGCGTTTTCTTGTGAAGCGTGTCGGCCATCAGATTCTCGTATATAGACTTTGAAAACATTGTCCTTGGCATTGCCTTCCATCGGAAGCCCAGTGATGTCTGTATTGTAGCAGCGGCAGATAATACCTGCATCTTCCAACCATTGTAGCGCCCCGGCATAAGTCTCTCCGCGCCCTCCCGGCTTCACCTTACTGTACTGGAATTTCTTGTTTTCCTTTGCCAACTGTTTTGGTACGGAGTTGAAACACTCACGGATATGCGACTTGTCTTTGTCGGGAGCATACTTTACCATATCGTCGCGATACTCCTTCAAGATGGACTGATAGACCTTTCTGACCTCGTTCATGTTATTGGTTCTGAGGAAAGCATTTACTGCGTCAGGCAGTCCTCCGACAGCGACATAAAGGTTCAGCATATTCTTCAAGGCAACATGTATGCCGGCAGGAACAGGAGATTCTTGCGCGTAGCACTTTGAGAGAGCGTCAATAACTCCTGTGCTCATGCCGTTGGCCCAAAGGAACTCTTCAAAGTCCAGCGGATACATTTCAATGATGTCTTCAGAGCCGACTGGCACAGAATTGATGCCAGGATCTTTCGTTTTTGACAACCTGCGGTGTCGTTTCTTTAGTTCATCACCATACCCCTGCACTCCAAGTAGCGAACCTGTTGCAATCACATCGAAGCGGCCGTCCTCCCTGAAGAACTTCAGTGAAGTGCGTGCTTCAGGGCATTCTTGTATTTCATCAAAGATAAAACACGTTTCTCCGGGAGTGAAACTCACTCTAGAAATCTGTGCGGACAAGTTCAATAAAATGGTGTTCACATCTTTTGCACCAAGAAAAGCTGTGATATGCTCAGGCTGCTTTATGAAATTGATGTAGACAACGGTCTTGTAGTTTGATTCTGCGAAGTGCTGTGCTATGAATGTCTTGCCACACTGACGAATGCCCATTATCACCAAAGGCTTGTGCCCAGTAGAGTTTTTCCACTGGGTAAGAGAGTCTTCTATTTTCCTTTTTAGCATATTTTAAAACGATTTTATGCTGCAAAGATACACTTTTTCCAACGAATAGCCATCATTTCAGCGCACTTTTTCCAACGAATATTATATATTTTAACGCAATTTTCCAAGCGAATGCATGTAACAAAAGAGTCCCTCTGTTACACACTAAGGTAACGGCTGACAGACAGTCAGTTACGGCTTAGTGTAAGCAGTGTAGGCACTCAACAAAAAAAATTTATTTCTTGAGCGCGAGGTTGTAGTTGTAGTACTCGTTGTTGCCCGTTATCTCCTTGATGACGCGGATGAAGGGCGGGAAGTTGACATCCTCGGCGTCGGCAATGCCCTTGGTCTCGAGGATGACGAGACCCTGGAGGGGACCGCGGTAGGTGTCGAGTTCGAAGTACTGGCCCTTCCAGATGAAGCTCTGGCGGAGCTTCGAGACAGGCTGGCGGTAGGGGTCGGCCTGCTGGAGCAGCGACTCGTAGAGGGCGTTCTCCACCTGACGCTCGGTCTCAATCTGCTCACCGGGGGCGGTGCGCTTCTTGGTGTTGTGGACATTGACCACCTTGCCGCTGGGCCACGAACGGCGGCGCAGGCGAATCTCAGCGCCGGGCTCGCCGACGAGGTAGGTCTGGAGAATGTCGCTGTCGATGGTCTCAGGCAGCTGGCCGGTCACCTCGACCAGGTACTTGCGCTCCTCAGTGACGGGCTGCGGCAGTCCGAGCACATTGGAGATTTCGCGGAGCACGCGCTGCATCTTCCGCTCGAAGTCGTCGTGATTGTTGATGACGCGCAGATGGGGATGGCCCGTCCAGGCCTTGATAACCTTCTTGTCGAGTTCGCGGGCTATGCGCAGTCCTTTTTCATCGGCCTTCTCATAGCGGGTGGAGTTGGTGGCGGTGGTGTAGTACTGCTCGGCACCGTCGGCAGCCGACACGAGGTGGAGGACGGCATCGTAGCGTTCGAACAGTACATTAGGGCTGGTACCGGCCTCACGGCAGATGCGCTCCCACTCTTCGGGAGCGATATAGGCCGATATGTCCATCGCACCACGGTCGCAGACGATGAGCACAGGCTTGGCGCAGACGCTGGCCAGACGCATGAAATGGTCTTCGAGTGCCAACTGCGTCTCGAGTATGGCCCGCTCGCCCTCGAAGTAGAGCTGGCGGTTGGGCGTCAGATAGTTCCACCCCGCAAGACTGTAGATGGTGGGCACCTCGGGGACGCAGAACACCTTGAAGCCGCGACTGTTGAAATGCTCGATGACGCGCACCAGGGCCGTCGTCTTTCCGGCACAGGGGCCGCCGGTCAACACTATTCGCTTGATGTCAGGCATAGACGGTAATTCGAGTTATTGGGAAATGAGCAGAACCTCGACGTAGAGGACGATGAGTCCCAGGACGAAGCCTGCGAGGACTTTGGGCGTCAGATGGCGCAGATACCAGCCCAGGCGCACGTGTTCCATTTTCATAAGGGCCAGTCCGCTGGTGCTGCCCACGCTGAGCAGACAGCCGCCGACGGCCGTTGTGAAGGAGATGACCTTCCAGTAAGCGCCGTTCAGGGCGAAGTTCGACAGGTAGTCGCTGTCGGCCCAGGCACTCAGCTGTGCGTGCTCGATGATGGGATAGAGCGAGATGTCGGTGATGGCAACGGTGAACGTGTCGACCACGCTGCTGAGCAGGCCTGAGATGATGCCCACCACCCAGATGTTGTGGATGTTGTAGTCGATCCAGGCCGAGATGTCGCCGAAGACGCCCGTCTCGGTCATCACGCCCATGCCGAGCATGATGCCCATGACGAAGAGCATCTGCTGGATGGTGCCGTACTGAATAGCACGGGGAATGCGGCGCTGGGCCATCTGGTCGGCATCGTTCAGCTTGCGGTTGAAGGCCTCGTTGACCACCCACAGCACGCTGAGCACGCAGAGTGCACCGAGGAACGGCGACAGCTTGGTGATGTTGTGGAACGTCGGGATGAACCACAGGCCGCCGATACCCACGACGAGCATGACCATTCGCTGCCAGCGGTTGAGGTTGGTGTCGTCGCCACGATAGGGCGGCGCCACAAACTCGGTATCGAGGCGGTCGGGCAGCTGGCGGTTGATGAGGATGGTTGTCACCACCCATGCCACCAGGGCCGGCAGGGCCAGGAACTTCGAGAAATCGGTGGCCGTGACAGCCCCGTCGCCCCAGAGGAGCAGTCCTATGGGGTCGCCGATGACGGTGAAGGCACCGCCGCAGTTGGCCGCCACAACGATGGCCGCGCCGATGAGCATTCGCTGCCGTCGGCTGCGGACAATGTCGTGCATGATGACCAGCATCATCGTTGCCGTTGTCAGGTTGTCGAGGTTGGCCGAGAGGATGAACGTGGCCAGCGTGATGGTCCACAGCAGCCGCTTCGAGTTGCGGGTGCGAATCCACTCGGTGATGAAGTCGAAGCAGCCGTTGTTGTTCAGTATCTCGACGATGGTCATCGTGGCCAGGAGGAACATGACAATGCTGGCGGCACGGCCCACATACTTCAGGAAGATGTCGTCGTAGATGAACAACTTGACGGCATCGCTTGAAGGAGCCTCGCCTGCCAGGAATTCTGCATACTCATGGGGGTGCTGGGACATGACGAAGTCGGCGCCCCAGCAGATGTAGACCACCCACCCCACCGTGCCAATGAACATGGCGATGGCTGCCTTGTTGACCCCCGTCAGGTGGCCAGTGGCAATCAGCAGATAGCCGAAGATGAGCAGCAGAACGATGATCAGTGTCATTCAGTTATCCTCCGAAGTTGTCGTACATGATGGATTCGGGATCGACGCCGAGCGAGTCGAGCATCGAGACGACGGCTGCCGACATCGGGCCGGGGCCGCACATGTAGTACTCCACATCCTCGGGAGCCTCGTGGTCCTTCAGGTAGGTGTTGAGCATCACCTGGTGGACGAAGCCCGGTGTGTACTTCACGCCAGCTGCATCGGCAGCGGGGTCGGGACGGTCGAGGGCGAGGTGGAAGTGGAAGTTGGGGAACTCCTTCTCCAGTCCGAGGAAGTCGTCGAGATAGAACACCTCGTTGAGGGCGCGGGCGCCGTAGAAGTAGTGCATCTCGCGGTCGCGGGTATGCAGCGTCTTCGTCATGTGCATGATCTGGGCACGGAGCGGAGCCATACCGGCACCACCGCCAACCCAGATCATCTCCTTCTTGGAGTCGAAGTGGGGGTGGAAGTCGCCGAAGGGACCGCTCATGATGACCTTGTCGCCGGGCTTCAGCGAGAAGATGTAGCTGGAGGCGATACCGGGGTTGACCTCCATAAAGCCGCTCTTGTCGGGCTTGAACGGCGGCGTGGCGATACGCACGGTGAGCATGAAGACGTCGCCCTCAGCCGGATAGTTGGCCATCGAGTAGGCACGGATGGTGTCCTCGGGGTTCTTACACTTCAGCGGGAACAGTCCGAACTTCTCCCATGAAGGCAGATATTCATCGCCAATCAACGACTTGTCGAAGTCCTTGTCGTAGTCGATGCAGTCGAACTTAGGAATCTTGATCTGGGCGTAAGAGCCGGGCAGGAAGTCCATGTGCTCGCCCGGAGGCAGCTGCACCTTGAACTCCTTGATGAACGTAGCCACGTTCTTGTTCGAGATGACGGTACACTCGTACTCCTTGACGCCGAGGATTGACTCGTCGACGTGAATCTTCAAGTCGCCCTTCACCTTGCACTGGCAGCCCAGGCGCCAGTGGTCCTTGATCTGCTTGCGGGTGAAGTGGGGCTTTTCAGAGTCGAGAATCTCGCCGCCGCCTTCCAGGACCTGCACCTTGCACTGTCCGCAACTGGCCTTGCCACCGCAGGCTGAGGGCAGGAAGATGCCGTTCTCGTTGAGCGTGGCCATCAGGTTGTTGCCCTGCGGCACGTTGAGCACCTTGTCGCCATTGACCGTAATATTCACATTGCCCGACGGCGAGAGGTACTTCTTCGCCACGAGCAGGATAATCACCAGGAGGATGATTACCAGCAGGAATACTGCTATACTATAAGAAATAAATTGTATCATAAGCCCACCCCCAACCCCTCCCCAAGGGAGGGGCGTTTGGTTACTTTAGGGGGTCTCCTTTATTATTGGTTATACATCTTAATTATCCTTTACCCACCCTCTTTAATCTATTCAGACATCCCTCCCTTTGGGAGGGCTTGGGTGGGCTTACCCATTAGATATTCAGTCCAGAGAAACACATCATCGCCATAGCCATGAGACCGACGGTAATAAAGACGATGCCGAGGCCCTGCAGGGGCTTGGGGACATCGCTGTACTGCATCTTCTCGCGGATGGCACCCATAGCCACGATGGCGAGCATCCAGCCGATACCGGAGCCGAAGCCATAGACGACGGCATCCCAGACCGAGGTGATGGCCTGCGAGTTGCTGGGGGCCATGAGGATGCGCTGCTGCATGAAGAGCGAGGCACCCATGATGGCGCAGTTGACGGCAATCAGCGGCAGGAAGATGCCGAGTGCGGCATAGAGCGAGGGCGAGTACTTCTCGACCGTCATCTCCACCAGCTGCACCATACCGGCAATCACGGCGATAAAGAGGATAAAGCTGAGGTAGCTCAGGTCGACGCCCTCGACGAGGCAGTCGGGGCCTAAGACCTTGGTCTGCAACAGATAGTTGACGGGGACGGTGACGGTGAGCACGAAGGTCACTGCCAGTCCGAGACCCAGCGAGGTCTTCACGGTCTTCGACACGGCAAGGTAGGAACACATGCCGAGGAAGAAGGCGA
>JAFPVW010000182.1 GCA_017395215.1 Prevotella sp.
ACGTCGGCGTAGGGCCAGAGGTTGAATGGATAGGTGTACCAGTCGTCGCCCAGCTTGGCATAGGCCGAGGTGACCATTTCTTCGGGCTGACTCATGGCGAGGTCTTCGCTGATGACGCCCTGCGGCTCGACGTCGATGAAATCGTTGCAGCTTGTGAGGGCTGCGGTGATACCGCAGCAAACGAGACAAGCGGCGGCTACCTTCTTATATATCTTGGTGTTCATAATTACTTATTCCTAATGATTCATTATTAATTAAAACGAAGTCTGGATACCGAACGAGAGGCTGGTGCTGTTAGGATACATCCAACGGGGATTCTCAGGATCGCTGCAGGTGAGGGAGCTGCTCTTCAGGGTGAGCAGGTTGTGGCCGGAAATATAGACGCGGGCTGAGGTCATGTTCACCTTCTTCAGCAGGCTCTCGGGCAGGTTGTAGCCAATCTGCACCTGGCGGAGCTTCGCGTAGGAGCCGTTCTCGACGAAGTAGGTCGAGGCGCGGTTCTCATTGCCCACGTTGTTGGTGGTCAGTGCGGGGATGCTGGAGCCGGTGTTGGCCGTCGTCCAGGCATCGAGCATGCGGTTACCCTTGTTCGAGCCGGCATCGGTGATGGAGTAGAAGTCGGTCTGGAACTTCTGGTCGTTGTACACATCCTGACCGGCAACACCCTGCCAGAACATCGAGAAGTCGAAGTCCTTGTAGCCCAGGTCGATGTTCAGACCCCATGAGAAGTTGGGCACGGGATTGAATATCCAGGTCTGGTCCTGCTCGTTGATGATGCCGTTACCGTCGAGGTCGGCATACTTCAGACCGCCGATGCGGGCGTTCTCCTGACCTGCGGCCAGCACCTCCTCGCGGTTCTGGAACAGACCGTCGACGACGTAGCCCACAATCGAGCCGTAAGGCTTCTTGGCCTCCACCAGGTTCTCCTTGGCAGTGTGGACATACGAGCCGGTTGTCGTCTCAGGCAGGTAGGTCACGCGCTGGCGGAAGAAGTCGAGGTTGCCGTTCACATTGTACTTGAGACCAAATTCGGTAGTGCCGCGATAGCCCAGTGCAAATTCCATACCCCAGTTGCGCAGACTCGGACCGTTGAGCCACGAGGCGCCGCCCTCACCCATCGAACCGAGGTAGGCGGGGTTGATGAGCATGTCCTTCACATTCTTGATATAAGTATCGAAGGTACCATAGATGCTGCTGCCTAAGAGTGTGAAGTCGAGACCGAAGTTGTACTGCTCGGTGGTCTCCCACTTCAGGTTGTTGTTCTGGGCCTGAGTGGCGCGGAAACCAGAGGGGAAAATGCCACTGCCGGCAAGTGCCAGGTCGTAGGCCGTTGACTCGTTGCGGCCACCGCCGTAGGTAGCGGCATAAAGACCGTAGCGGGCGTAGTTGGAGATGGCTTGGTTACCAGTCTCACCCCACGATGCGCGCACCTTCAAGTCGTTGATCCAGTCCATCTTCAGGTTCTCAGAGAGACGGTAACCCAGCGTGAATGCGGGGAAGGTACCGTAGCGGTTGTTCTCGCCGAAGCGTGAAGAACCGTCGTGGCGGATGGTGAACGACGCGAGCACCAGGTCGCGCCAGTTATAGTCAGCCTTACCGAAGAACGACACCAGGTTGTAACCCTCGCGGATACCGCCGGCGCGCTGTGTGCCAGTGGCGGCATCGGGCCACATGTAGTTGTAGTTCTCCAGGGCGAACATCTGTGCGTAGGCCGACGAGCGCTCCTCGACGTCGCGGTGGAGCTCGACACCACCCAGCAGGATGAAGTTGTGGTCGGCACCGATGTTAAAGTTATAGTTGGCCGTGTTCGACCAGGTCCACTTGATGGAGTTCTTGTTGCCAAGGTTGGCCGACGGGGTTGAGTTGTTCACCACGTCAGAGTGCCAGGTGTAGGTCACGCTGTGGATGAACTCCGACCAGTAGTCGAGACCAAAGTTAGAGCGCAGCGTCAGTCCCTTGACGGGCTGAATGTTGATATAGCCGTTGCCGAAGATGCGCCACATCTTCAGGCGGTTGTCGCGGTTGTGGTAGAGTTCGCGCAGGGGGTTCTGGCGGTCGCTCATGCCACCCACGGGACCAGAGAATGTCTCGCCGTCCTCTTCATAGACGGGCAGTGTGGGCGCCATCTTCAGGGCGTTCTCAAGGGGAGCGCAGTCCACCTGGTCAGAATAGGTGATGGTGGCATTCTCGCCGATGGTCACCATCTTGTTTACCTTGAAGCTGGTATTGATGCGGCCGGAGAAACTCTCGAAGTCGGTGTACTTCAAGATACCATTGTTCTTCTTATAGCCGAAGCTGACCAAGGCCGACGACTTGTCGGTGGCGTTGGAGATGGAGAGGTCGTAGCTCTGAGCGAAGCCCGTGCGTGAGATCTCGTCGAGCCAGTCGGTGTCGCTGAAACGCATGGTCTTCGTCGGGTTCATGTAGCCGTCGTAGCGGCCATTCACTGTGAATTCCCTCATCTGGCCCGTGGCGGGATCGTAGGCACGGATAGGTGTGCCGGCGGCAGCCTTGAGCGTCAGGCCATAGTTGTTGGCATACTGCTCAGGGTCAAGACCGTCGTTCATGGCAGCCTGAGCCATGGCCGTAGCATAATCTGCAGTATTGGCCAGGTCCATCATGGTCTGCTTGTTATAGAACGAAGCGGTCAGGTTGGCCGAGAAGTCCACCTTCACCTTGTCGCCCTTCTTGCCCGAGCGGGTGGTGATGATGATGACACCGTTAGCAGCGCGCGAACCGTAGATAGAGGCCGAGGCGGCGTCCTTCAGGACCTGCATCGACTCGATGTCGTTCATGTTCAGCGTGTTCAGGTTGGTAGTCGTGGGTACGCCGTCAATGATGAACAGAGGATCCTGCGACGAGTTGAACGAGCCGCCGCCACGGATGCGGACGGTACCGGCACCTACGGGCGAGCCGTTCGAGGTGATAGTCATGCCCGGCACCTTACCCTGCAGGGCACGCATGGGGTCGGTGTCTGACGAGGTCTTCAGTTCGTCGGTCTTTACCACAGCCACCGAACCAGTCAGGTCGGCCTTGCGCTGTGTCTGGTAACCTGTCACCACGACCTCGGCCAGCTGTGAGGCGTTCTCCTTCAGTTCCACCTTCATGCCATTGGCGGCAGGCATCTCCACCGGGTCGTAGCCGATGTAGGTGATGACCAGCGTGGCACCTTTGGCCACTTTCACCTTGAAGTTGCCGTCGAAATCGGTCACGGCACCATTGCTAGTGCCCTTCTCTTTCACCGTGGCTCCGATGACTTCTTCACCGAAATCATCGACCACCGTTCCCGTGATCTCCGTCTGCGCGTACATTATAGTACATAGCATCAGAGCCAGGAAACTGAGTAAGAATCTCTTTGTTCTTTCCATTTGCTTTTTGCGTTTTTAGTTAGTACTAATGTTTCAGAAATATGCCGCAAAAGTAGTAACGATTAGACGCAGAAGCATAAAAATATCGTTCATCCCGTGCAAAATATGTTGCAATGTAACAATTTTGCCACGGAATGAACGATAAATGCTATAATTGGCCTGCTACTTCCTTACGTCGCCCGGCACCATGCCGTACTCTTCCTTGAAACATTTGGTGAAGTAGCTGGGGGCGGTGAAGCCGACGGCATAGGCTACTTCGGAGACGCTCTTGTCGGTGGTGAGCAGCAGCTGGTAGGCACGGTTCAGACGGGCGGTCCGCAACAGCTCGACTGGCGATGAGCCGGTGACGGCCTTCACCTTGCGGTAGAGCTGCACGCGGCTGAGATTCATGTCGGCAGCCAGGTCATCGACCGAAAGGTCGCTATTGTCCAAACGCGACTCGACAACCTCGCGGAAGCGGGAGATGAAAGCTCCGCCTATGGCTCCTGACGGTGCTTCGTCAGGTTGTTCGTCGGCAGGTGTTTCTGCGACGGTGTCCTGGTTGGATTCTTCGACCGGGGCAGTAGTGTCGTCCTCTGGGGACGTGACATGTACTTCGGGAGTTATTTCCATGTTCCACAACGTATTTGCCACGCGTTGGCGCTGCATACTGATTTTCCGCAGATGATAGAGGTAGAAGAGCACGAACACTACCACCAGCAGCAAGATGATGCCAATGGCCAGCCAATTGACCACTCGCTGCGCGTCAAGCTTGTGCAAATAGTTGTCGGCCTTTTCGTGCAACATGTCCAACTGGGCTGCCTGCCGCATTAACTCCTCGCTCTGCATCAACAGCACCTTGGCATTGTCGCTGGTGACGAGGGCCGACATCAGCATCGTTTCCTTCTCGTATGGTTTGCCGTCGAGAATGCGGATGGCTAAGTCGATAATCTGATCACCATGCGTGGGGTAGATATACGATGCGTCGAGCAGTGAGTCGCGAACCAGCTGAATGCCACCGTTCTCACCAGGCAGACCGTCGATGCCGCAATAAAGAGGAGTGGGTAAGGAGAGTAGGGGAGACTCGGCTATCGCCTTCCTCGCCCCCATTGCCGTGCGGTCGTTGGCACCGAACACCAGGTCTACGCGTACCTCTTTATTATTGTTAAGCCACAGCTTCGTAGTCTCGTATGCCGTGGGCTCTGTCCAGTCACCCTGCAGCGAGGCTGCCACCTTGATGCCCGGAGCTTTCTTGAGGGCCTCCATGAAGCCGTTGTGGCGCTCGATAGCTGGCGATGAGCCTTCTAAGCCTTTAATTTCCAGGACAGTGCCCTGCCCGTGAAGCCGTGAGATGATGTACTCTCCCATCACGCGCCCCATCTCGTAGTTGTCGGCGCTGATGAAGGCGGTGTACTTCTGTGAGCTGGTCTTGCGCTCGAAGACGATGACGGGGATGCCCTTGTCGTAAGCCCGGTCGATGGCGGGCGAGATGGTCTGCACCTGATTAGGGGCGACGATGAGCAGGTCGATGCCTTCGTTGACAAGGCTGTCAATCTGCTGCACCTGCCGCTCGTCGCTGTCGTAAGCCGCTGCAAACTTCAGTTCCACGTTGTCCTGGAAGTAAGCACCCATCCTCAGCTCTGCATTCTGCTTGTCACGCCAGATGTCTGCTGAGCATTGTGACACGCCGATGCGGTATTTTACCTTGCCGGTGGTACATGAGGTCAACAGCAGACCAGCGAAGGCGGCAAAGCAGATCATGCGGATAGGGTTGATCTTCAGGTAGCCCGTGCCGAAGGCTGTGGCGGCGAAGAGGGCGACGCTTATCCAGAATTGCCACGGGTTCTCCATAGGCGTGGAGAAGTTCTCGGCATTGCAGAGCAGCAGGGTGGCGGCAGCCAGAAGTCCCACCACGGCGGGTCGCAGTCCGGCGAAGATGGAGCGGACGGGGCGTGTGTGCATATATTTCATGAACAGACGGCTGATAAGTATCATCAAGATGAACGACGGCAGTACCAGCGCAAGCGTTGCCGTGGCCGAGCCGAGCACAGCCATCAGGTGGCCGTAGCCAGCATTGTGGATGGCGGTGTAGCCGCAGTAGGTGGCTGAGTTGATGCCGATGGGACCAGGCGTCATCTGTGAGATGGCAACGATGTCGGTGAACTCGGCCGTCGACAGCCAGTGGGCGCGCTCCACCGTCTCGTGCTGGATGAGCGACAGCATGCCGTAGCCGCCGCCGAAGCCGAACAGTCCTATCTTGAAGAATGTGATGAAAAGGTCGAGGAATATCATGACTCTGCCCCCCCTTCTGCCCCCAAGGGGGCTACGTTTGACTTGCGGACATTTGTGTCCCCCTCGGGGGACGACGGGGGGGCGGCCATTCCGTAGATGTAGCCGCCGATGCCCGCTACTATTATAATATAAATAGGTGAAACACCGAGTAGCCAGATGAGGAGGGCCGAGACGACGGGTATCCAAAAATTGGTCCAGCCAATCTTCGCCGACTGCGCCATGCGGAACGTTGGCACGGCGATGAGGGCAACGACGGCGGGGCGTATGCCACGGAACATGGCGGCGATGACGGGGTTGTCCTTGAAGGCGGCAAAGAAGATGGCGATGGCGAGGATGATGAGAAACGAGGGTAGGGCGGTGCCGAAGGCCGTGGCCAAAGCACCGCGCAGTTTCCGTAACTTGTAGCCTACGAAGATGGCAATGTTGATGGCAAAGACGCCAGGACAGCTCTGCGCGATGGCTATCAAGTCGAGAAGTTCCTCCTTCGAGACCCAGCGGTGGCGGTTCACCACCTCTTCCTCTATCAACGGAATCATGGCATATCCACCGCCGAGGGTGAATATGCCAATCTTGAAGAATGTTTTAATCAGTTCATAGAGCATTTTCAATCCACTTACGTGCGTTGACGAATGCCTCAATCCATGGCGTCACCTCGTCCTGACGGCGGTTGGCGGGATACCATGCGTTCTGCCACGGGAAGATGGCGCGCTCTAAGTGCGGCATCATGCACAGGTGGCGGCCGTCATCAGAGCAGATGCCGGCCACGTCGTAGTCGGAGCCGTTCGGGTTGGCGGGATAGCCGTGGTAGTTGTACTTAGCCACGACGTTGTACGTACTCTCCGCTTCTGGCAGAGAGAATTTGCCCTCGCCGTGGGCTACCCACAGACCGAGTTTCGAGCCGCTGAGCGAGCCGAACATGACGCTGTTGTTCTGAGGAATCTGCAGCGCGATGAACTCCGACTCGAACTTGTGGGAGTCGTTGTGCAGCATCTTGGCACCCTTGGCACCTGTCAAGCCCAGTTCCACCATCAGCTGGCAGCCGTTGCAGATGCCGAGCGAGAGTGTGTCCTTGCGGGCATAGAACTTGTCAAGAGCCTCCTTGGCTTTCGGGTTGAAGAGGAAAGCACCTGCCCAGCCCTTGGCCGAGCCGAGCACGTCGCTGTTGGAGAAACCGCCGCAGAAGACGATGAGGTTGATGTCCTCCAACGTCTCACGACCGCTGATGAGGTCGGTCATCATCACGTCCTTCACGTCGAAGCCGGCCAGATACATCGAGTAAGCCATCTCGCGTTCGCCGTTGGTGCCCTTCTCGCGGATGATGGCGGCCTTGATGCCAGTCGGCTCGCGGCGGTCGGCACTGATGCCGTATTGTGCTAACTTGCCGGTGAAGCCCTTCGGGAACTTCATCTCGATGGGTTGCTGCTTGTAGTTCTCGAAGCGCTCTTTCGCCTTTCCGTTGAAGCTCTGCTTGCGGTCAAGCAGGTACGAGGTCTTATACCAAACGTCACGCAGGCGGTCAATGTCGAAGGTCAGCTCTGTTGGCTGTGCAGCGGCGGTGTCGCTGTCCTTCGGACAAACCACGACGATGCTGCGGCTGTCCTCCACGGGGTAGCCAATCTTGGCGAAGCCCACGCCGCAGTCCTCCATAAAGTCCTTGAACTCTTGCTTGTGCTCGTCGCTGACCTCAATCACCACGCCGGGATTCTCGGCAAACAGCGCCTTGACGATGTCGCCGTTCTTGCACAGGTCGTGCAGGTTGATGTGCATACCGCCACGGGTATTGGCGAAGCACATCTCTAACAGCGTCGTGATGAGACCACCGGCGGAGATGTCGTGACCTGCCATCACCCAGCCTTTCTTGATGAGCTCCTGAACGGCGTTGAAGGCATCGGCAAAGTACTCGGCGTTCTTCACGGTGGGCACATCGTCGCCCACCTTGCCCAACGACTGCGCAAAGGCTGAGCCGCCAAGGCGCTGCTCGTCGAACGAGAAGTCGATATGGTAGATGGAGGCGTTCTTGTCGTTGACCAGTACGGGGCTGACAACTTGCTTGATGTCGCTGACTTCGCCGCCTGCCGATACGATGACCGTTCCCGGCGAGATAATCTTCTCGCCGGTGGGGTATTGCTGCGAGAGCGATAGTGAGTCCTTACCCGTCGGCACGTTGATATGCAGGTCGCAGCAGAAGTCCGACAGAGCCTTCACGGCACTGTACAGACGGGCATCCTCGCCCTCCTGCGAGCGGCACGGCCACATCCAGTTGGCGCTGAGGCTGATGCTGTCGAGCCCCTCGCTCAGCGGTGCCCAGACAATGTTGGTCAGGGCTTCGGCGACAGACAGCACGCTGCCGGCCTCGGGCGAGGCCAGTCCGGCCTGCGGGGCGTGGCCTAATGCGGTGGCGATACCCTTTTGTCCGCGGTAGTCGAGGGCTACAACACCGCAGTCTGAGAGTGGCAGCTGGATTTCGCCCTGGCACTGCTGGCGGGCAATTTTGCCCGTCACGGAACGGTCTACCTTATTGGTCAGCCAGTCCTTGCAGGCCACGGCCTCAAGCTGGAGCACGCGCTCCAGATATTCGTTCGTCTTGTCTTGACTATAGGTGATGTCTTCATAGTGGCGCTCTACGGTTGTGTCGCGCATGACGGTCTTCGGCGAGTGGCCGAACATCTGGGCTACGTCGAGGTCGAAGGGCTTCACGCCGTCGCCCTGACGGAACGAGAAGTGGGCGTCGCCCGTGGTCTCGCCGACTACGTAGAGCGGGGCACGCTCGCGCTCGGCGATGCGGCGCACGTGCTCGATGTGCTTTTCGTCGATGAGCAGGCCCATGCGCTCCTGGCTCTCGTTGGCAATGATTTCCTTCGACGAGAGTGTCTGGTCGCCGATGGGCAGCTTCGTCATGTCAATCTCGCCACCGCATTCCTCGACCAGCTCCGACAGGCAGTTCAGGTGGCCGGCGCTTCCGTGGTCGTGGATGCTGACAACGGGGTTCACGTCCTCCTCGCAGAGGGCGCGCACCAGATTGTAGGCACGCTTCTGCATCTCGGGGTTAGCGCGCTGCACAGCGTTCAGTTCGATACCGTTGGAATAACGGCCTGTGTCAACGCTCGACACCGAACCGCCGCCGAGGCCGATGCGGTAGTTGTCGCCACCGACGACGACGACCTTGTTGCCCTTCTGCGGCTCTTTCTTCAGGCAGTCGCGCTTCGTGCCGTAGCCCACGCCGCCAGCCAGCATAATCACCTTGTCGTAAGCATATTTTGTCGGCTGTGCAGCGAGGGTGCCGCTGCCGGTGTCGCCGCCCTTCTCCTGGTGCTCGAACGTCAGCACCGAGCCGCAGATCAGCGGCTGTCCGAACTTGTTGCCGAAGTCCGATGCTCCGTTCGACGCCTTGATCAGGATCTGCTCCGGCGTCTGGTACAGCCATTCGCGGACGGGCAGGATGTCCTCCCAGTCACGGGCCACCTGGTTGTCATCGGTCAGTCGCGGATAGGCTGTCATATAGACAGCCGTTCCGGCTATCGGCCACGAGCCGGTGCCACCGCCCATGCGGTCGCGGATCTCACCGCCCGTTCCCGTGGCAGCACCGTTGAACGGCTCTACCGTCGTGGGAAAGTTGTGCGTCTCGGCTTTCAGCGAGATGACGCTCTCGATGTCCTTTACCTGAAACCAGTCGCTTGTCGACTGGTCCTTCGGAGCAAACTGCTCAACCACCGGCCCCTGTGCAAAGGCGACGTTGTCCTTGTAGGCCGACAGAATCTTGTTGGGGTTCTCCTGCGTGGTCTTTTTAATCATCGCAAAGAGGCTCGACTCCATCTCTTTGCCGTCGATGATGAACGTGCCGCCGAAAATCTTGTGGCGGCAGTGCTCGGAGTTAATCTGCGCGAAGCCGAAGATCTCACTGTCGGTCAGCGGCCGGCCGTTCTGCTTCTCCAGACCGTGCAGGTATTCTATCTCCTCGGGTGATAGGGCCAGCCCCTCCTGCTCGTTGTACTCCTCCAGATTCTCCACGTGCTTGATGGGCTCGGGCTTGATGTTGATGGTAAAGATGTTCTGGTCCAGCCCGTTGTACATGCGCTGCAGCATCGGGTCGTGGTCGGCATCCTCGTTAGCTACGGGGAAGTACTCCTCAATACGTTTGATGCCGCTGATGCCCATGTTCTGGGTAATCTCCACGGCGTTGGTCGACCACGGGGTTACCATTTCGCGGCGCGGACCGACGTAGAAGCCATCTAACTTTTCTGCATCCAGCAGCCCTGCCTCGCCGTAAAGCCAGCAGAGCTCTTTGATCTCGTCTTGCGTGAGCTGCTGACTGGTCTCAGTGGCGATCACGCTCTTTTGTGGTGTTTTGAAAAATAGAATCATATTCTTGTTGTTTGTTTCATTTCTGTCTATTTCGCGTTCAGCAGTCGCAAGGCGTGCTTGGACCAGGCTTCATGCGGTGACTTTTTCAGGGAGCTGGCCAGCTCCTGTCTTGCTTTCTGGTCAGGGTTGCAAGCCCGACTGACAAAGTCAAACTCCTCGCGTGCTTCGTCGGTCTTCAGCAGCTGACGTTCCCGGCTCAGAATCTCCTGCCACTCCAAGGGTCGGGTAAGGGCAAGCCGGTAGGCCATTTCCATATAGTCATGCTCGTCGAAGAGTGGGTCGCTCTGCGCCTGCCAGATGTCATAGAGCTGATTCAGTATCTGAGGGGCGCTGGCACTGGTGGCCATCGTGCGTATGATAGCCTGCCTGCACTCTGGGCGCCTGTTCTCCGGCAGCAGGTCCATGACGCACTGCTCCAGTGTCTGGCGTTCCGAGAGTGCGCTGCGGTCGCGGGCTATCTCCATCATCTGGTCCACGACTAACTGCATGATGCGCGGATCCTTTTCTTTGAGCATGTCACGGTACAGCTCGCCGAAATAGCTGGCGGGTATGCGGCCCATCTTGTAGTTGTCGAAGGTTGTCAACAGCAAGGCATAGCGGCTCAGGTCGTCGCGGGTTACCATGATGCGCAGCGGCAGGTTCTTTGTGTAAGTGTCGTCCAACGTGAAATGGCCAAAACCGCGCCCGCTGTAATTGGGGATGATGCTGCTGGGCTGACTGTTCAGCTTGATGCGGGTTATGGGCTGCCGCATGTTCACCTCGATGGTGCGACTTTTTTCGAAGTCGTAGATAAGCCGCACGTCAAACTGCTGGCGCCAGAAGGCCGTCGACCCCGTAGGCGGTATCTGGCTCACTACGAGGTAGCCGTCTTGGTAGGTGGTAAGGATGGTTGGCACTCCCTTCTGCTTTACCCAGGCATCGCTGAACTGGCTGACGTTCTCGCCGGGAACTTGCTCGTTGAGAAGCAGGATGAAACTGTTCCAGGATGCCGGCTTGAAATAGTATTTCTCCAGAAACTGATGGAGTGTGGCCTGTAGCTTCTCGCCGGCGACATCCTCCAGGTAGCGCATCATTACTGCTCCCCGGTCGGCGTCGGTGCCCTCTTCGCTCATGGCCCGGGTTTGCGTGGTGGTCAGAAACTCCAGTTCGTACTCTTCTCTTGCGCGTTGGCGCTGGTAGGTCATCTTGTGGGCCATAAACGAAGCCAGCAGATTGAGGCCCCATGCGTCGCCGGTTTCGCGTGGCATGACCATGTTGCCAAACCATAGGCGGGCGGTTTCGTAGGCAATCAGTTCGCTCTGCTTCAGTTTCTCTTCGCGCGTCGCCTTCGCAGTGGTGAACACGCGGCTGTCGGTCAGGCGTATAATCCCGGGATTGCCTATCTCCTTCGCTTCAGGGTCGGCCAACAGCAGCACGCCGCACTCGTTGAATGGGTATGGCATGCCCGTGTAGCCTTCCATCCACTTCAGCGAACGGGCCGACTCTTCCAGTATCTTCGGCAACTGCTTGGCGTCGGCAATGTCGCGTTGACGGTAGAGCGCATTCATGGTGTGCCCTGAGTGCACGACGGTCTGCGTTTCAAACCGTCCTGCTATGAATGAGTATAGGTTCAGACTGATGGGACCGTGGCTCTCGCTGGTCATGGCCTTCCAGCCGTCGGGCAGGTTCAGGTGTGTGACGAATTTGGCATGCAGGTCGGCCTGGTCGAAGCAGGGGAAGCAGGTGCTGGCTTGGCCGGCATCGAAGCGCGTGTACAGATACTCGCTGCCACGGTGCAGTGCCTTGTCGGTACTCTCAAAACTGACCGCCACACGGTTTACGCCCGGCTGGGTGTATTTCTGCGGTATGATGAGGTGCCCATTCTCGATGCTCAGCTTACGTTTCTTGTCGTTCACCACTAACGGCCCCGTGAACTGCCCGAGGAAGTCCAAGGCGATTTCCGACTTAGCGGGCAGAGTGAACGATACCACAGCCATGCCCGTAAGTTTTTCTGTGGGATTGGAGGGAACGTAAAAGGTCAGGTCGTAACTGACTTCTGATACGACGACAGAACGCACTGCCGCCCAGTTGGTTGTTGCGGTTTGCTTGCGCTTTTGGGCTTGGGCTGTAACTGCCGTCAGACAAAATAATATAGTGAGTAGGGCGAATAACTTCTTCATCGTATGTAAATTTGTGTGCAAAGGTACAAAAAAACGTTGAAACGCTGACCTTGTTCATCGTTAGTGGAGGTTAAATAAACATAAAGAAACAAACAATTCTTCGCTTTTGGCAGTTCTATCACTAAATTTGCACCCAAAATATGCGCTGTGCGCTAAAAGTCTCACTTAATTTAATAGGTATATGAAGAAGAATGTTTTGATGATGACTGCCGTGGCTGGCCTGCTCCTGACTGGCTGCGCAAGTAAGAAAGATCTGGCCAACTGCCAGACCGAGAACAAGTCGCTGACGGCAAGTCTGCAGACGGCTAAGGAGGAGTTGGCTGCTAAGTCTGCCCGTGTCACAAGCCTTGAGGAGCAGCTCGCTGCACAGAAGAGGGCACTTGCAGAGTCTAAGAAGTCCTACGATAAGTTGCAACAGACGCTCGACAAGAGTCTGACCAACGCCTCGCAGAACAATATCTCCATTGAGAAGCTGGTTGACCAGATTAACGAGTCAAACCAGTATATCCGCCACCTTGTGGAGGTAAAGTCCAAGAGCGACTCTCTGAATCTCGTCCTGCAGAACAATCTCACCCGCTCGCTCTCCAAGGAGGAACTCAAGGAAGTCGACGTGCAGGTGCTCAAGGGTGTCGTCTATATCTCGCTGGCCGACAATATGCTCTACAAGAGCGGCTCTTACGAGATCAACAGCCGTGCGTCGGAGACGCTCTCCAAGATTGCCAAGATTATCAAGGATTACAAGGACTACGACGTGCTCATCGAGGGTAACACCGACGACGTGCCCATTTCGCGCGAGAACATCCGCAACAACTGGGACCTCTCTTGCCTGCGTGCCTCGTCTGTCGTCCAGGCTCTCCAGAACCAGTATGGTGTCGATCCGAAACGCCTGACTGCAGGTGGCCGTGGTGAGTACAATCCTTTGCAGAGCAACGATACGGAGTTGGGTAAGCAGCGTAACCGCCGCACACAGATTATCATCACGCCGAAACTCGATGAGTTTATGGACTTGATAGGACAGGCTCCGAAGGAAAATCAATAAGTCACAGTAATCTGCCTTATATATAATAAGGTTTAGAAGAAATCTCTCTTGATTCTCGTCAAGAGAGATTTCTTTTTTCTTAAAAAATATAAAATAATTGCCGAAAAGTTTGGAGGGTATCGGAAAAAGCCGTACCTTTGCACCCGCTTTCGAAACGGAGGCACTGAAGAAAGAGTTCTTTGAAAGATTTCCATAAACAGACAAGTAGTACAAGAAGCGAGTACTTTTCGGAGTACTTGGGTAATTGAACGAACCGTCAATGAATGATTGAATGAGGATAGTCGTCCTGAGCACAGAGAATTTCCTTTATGGGAAGAAGATATTTTTACACTGAAGAGTTTCCTCCTGGCTCAGGATGAACGCTAGCTACAGGCTTAACACATGCAAGTCGTGGGGCAGCATGGAGTTTGCTTGCAAACTCTGATGGCGACCGGCGCACGGGTGAGTAACGCGTATCCAACCTGGCCCTTAGTAGGGGATAGCCCGGCGAAAGTCGGATTAATACCCTATGTTTTCCAATGCAGACATCTAAAATGGAACAAAGGCTTGCCGCTAAGGGATGGGGATGCGTCTGATTAGGTAGTCGGCGGGGTAACGGCCCACCGAGCCATCGATCAGTAGGGGTTCTGAGAGGAAGGTCCCCCACATTGGAACTGAGACACGGTCCAAACTCCTACGGGAGGCAGCAGTGAGGAATATTGGTCAATGGGCGAGAGCCTGAACCAGCCAAGTAGCGTGCAGGAAGACGGCCCTATGGGTTGTAAACTGCTTTTATATGGGGATAAAGTCGCCTACGTGTAGGTGTTTGCAGGTACCATATGAATAAGGACCGGCTAATTCCGTGCCAGCAGCCGCGGTAATACGGAAGGTCCGGGCGTTATCCGGATTTATTGGGTTTAAAGGGAGCGCAGGCCGATGGTTAAGCGTGACGTGAAATGTAGCCGCTCAACGGCTGAACTGCGTCGCGAACTGGCTGTCTTGAGTGAGTTCGATGTGGGCGGAATTCGTGGTGTAGCGGTGAAA
>JAFPVW010000183.1 GCA_017395215.1 Prevotella sp.
CAGATGTTGTGGGCGCGAACTGCCCGACGAACAGTTAAATGAATTTTCAACAAAGATTAAAAGATTAAAAAGATTTTTACGCCATGCGGCCCATCTTCTAAATCTTTTCAATCTTTGTTAATAAGAAAACAGACAATGAGAACATGCAGATGTTGCGGGCGCGAACTGCCCGACGAACAATTAAACGAATTTTCAACAAAGATTAAAAGATTAAAAAGATTTTTACGCCATGCGGCCCATCTTCTAAATCTTTTCAATCTTTGTTAATAAGAAAACCGACGATGAGAACATGCAGATGTTGCGGGCGCGAACTGCCCGACGAACAGTTTGAGCTGTACCCCACGGGGACGCGGCGCCGCGTGTGCCGGCAGTGCAAGTACCAGCTTTACGGCATTGAGGCCAAGCGGCGGTGGCGCCTGCGCCAGATGGCCGCCCTGATTGCGAATCGCAGGAAATAACCGACACTTCCGACACTCCCTACACCTGTTGAACTATTTTAGGTGTAGGAAGTGCAGGAAGTGTAGGATAAAAAGTACAAATAACAACTATAATAAGGACATTTATGATGAAGAGAATACGCCAATGGCTGCTGAATCTCCTCTTTCAGCAGCACGAACCAACACCTGAACCTACACCTAAGCAGGAAGAGGAGAAAATTGAGGTCGTCAGCCGTCAACCGATGAACGGACGCACCAAACAGCTCATTGCCAAGGGTGTCGAGAAGTTTTTCAACGACCATTACGACCTTCGTTTTAACATTCTTAAACGTTGCGAGGAGTTCCGGCCGCTTGCTTCGGAAAAGGCACCGGGTTTTGCCAAAAAGGCGCCGGGTTTTGCCAAAAAGGCACCGGGTTTTGAGCAAAAGGCACCGGGTTTTGACGGCGGATGGCAACAGCTGACCGACCGCGAACTGCGACGCATCGCCTTCGAGCAGATGAAGGAGGTGGGCGTGGCCTGGAGCATCGACATCGAGCTGTACGCGCGCTCAACCATGATTCCCGACTACGACCCCATTGCCGACTTCCTCAGCCACACGACGCCTTGGGACGGCACCACCGACCACATCGGCCAGCTGGCGCGCCGCGTGCCCACAGCCTTCAGCGACTGGCCCGACTACTTCCACCGCTGGTTCCTCGGCATGGTGGCCCAGTGGCAGCAGCGCAGCCGCGACTACGGCAACGCGCTGGTGCCCATGCTCATCGGCGGCCAGGGCACCCACAAGTCGACCTTCTGCAAACTGCTGCTGCCACGCAGTCTGCGCGAGTACTACATCGACGACATCAAGCTCGACTCCGCGGAGCAGGTGGAGCGGATGCTCGCCCGCATGCTGCTGGTCAACATCGACGAGTATAATGCCAAGACGCCACGCGAACAGGCCAAGATCAAGCGCGTGCTCACCGAGCACGACGTGCAGACACGCCGCATGCGCAGCGACGACTACCTGATGCTGCCACGCATGGCCTCGTTCATAGCCACCACCAACGAGCGCGAGCCGCTGGCCGACCCCACGGGAAGCCGCCGCTACCTGTGCTGCGAACTGACGGGAATCATCGACACCACGTCGCCCATCGACCACGCCGCCCTCTTCGGCCAGGCCATCGCCGAGCTCGACGCCGGCGCGACGTGGTATCTCAGCCGCGACGAGGAGGCCGCCCTCGAGCAGCACAACGAGCAGTACCGCCAGCAGGCCACTGCCGAGGACCTGCTGACGGCACGCTTCGAGCCGGCGCCGCGCCAGAAGGAGCACTTCATGCGCGCCACCGACATCATGAAGGCTCTGGCCAAGGACGTGCGAGCCGCCGACCTGCCCAACCTGAAGCAGCTCACCCTGGCCCTGCGCCAGTGCCGTTTCCCCCACGGGGCCATCGACGGCCAGCGCGGCTGGTACGCGCAACGACGGCAGTAGGGCGCTCCGACGGATGTCGCGGTACAAAGACTACGATCTTCGTGCATTATACAACAAAGATTAAAAGATTAAGAAGATTTATCGAAGGCTTCCTCAGCAATTAAATCTTTACAATCTTTTAATCTTAGTTAGTTCTGTACAGTCGTATTATACAACAAAGATTACAAGATTTTGAAGATTTATGGATGTCTTCCTCAGTAATTAAATCTTTACAATCTTTTAATCTTTGTTAGTTCTGTACGGTCGTATTATACAACAAAGATTACAAGATTAAGAAGATTTATGGATATCTTCCTCAACAATTAAATCTTTACAATCTTTTAATCTTTGTTAGTTCTGTGCGGTCGTATGTGTCAAATAATTAGTATAATTCGTGAAATTCGTAGTAGGTTCTCCCCTCTATCCGCGTCGGCTGAGCAGCGCGGCGGCGAGGTGTGCCAGGTGGCGGTAGTCGGCGAAGCGCTGCCCGCTGACGGGGGCGTCGGAGGCATCCCAGAGAGCCACGCGCTTGCGGAAGCTCTGGACGGCCAGGCGCCCCAGCTCCTTGGCTACCGGCAGGTGAGCATGGCCGGGCACCACACGCCCCACCCGCTCGGCAAACTCGCGGAAGCAGCCCTCGGGCGTGCAGCCCGCGTCGGCCAGGGCGCGGTAGACGGCGTACCACTGGCGGCCGTTGCCCACCTCAGGGGCCACGGCGGCGATGACGGCATCGACCTGCTCAGCCGTGGGACGCTGGGGCTCCTGGCGGCGCGCTACCGTGCGGCGGATGGCCTTGATGCAGTCGGCCGACGCGGCCCGCGGCATGCGCCTCTCGATGCTGACCACCGTGCCGACGATGCTGATGCTGGCTGCCTCGTCGATGGGTGTGGCATCGTACTGCTCGTTACGCGGAACCAGCCACTGGCGATCCTGCTCGTCGGTAAACAGCGCCCTGGCGGTGTACCTTCCATTTATATTCACGACTACGGTGTCGCCGTCGTGCGGCACCATGTAAATAAACACGCGCAAAATGTCACCCTGAATGATGTCCGCGTCTTTCATGGCATCATCTGATACTGTGACCTCGATACGGGGCTGATGCACTGCCAGCCCTTCTGGCAATAGGATTTCTCTCTTAATCATATTATCTACTGATAGGCTTAATACTGTATTTCGGCTGCAAAGTTAACGGCAGGCTGCACCATTTTGTGGTGCAGGCACGAAAAAAGTGAGGGAAAACTAGCATTTTTCCTCACTTTTTTTCGTAACTTTGCACCCACAATGAAACAGCCGGAAAGATTTAGGGAATACATCTGGTTGGTGAACACCATCAGCCGAAGCCGTAACGGACTGACACTCAGCGAACTGAACGAGCGGTGGGTGCAGACCGACATGAGCGGCGGACTGCCCATGGCCCGCAACACGTTCCTGCGACACAAGCAGGCCGTCGAGGAGATGTTCGGACTCTACATAGAGTGCGACGCACACAACCAGTACCGATACTACATAGGCAACGAGCACGTGCTGCACGAGAACAGCGTGCAGAACTGGCTGCTCAGGACGCTCACCGTGGGCAACCTGCTGAGCGAGAGCCTCAGCATGCAGCAGCGCATACTCCTGGAGAACGTAGGCACCGAGAGCCAGCTGCTGGAACAGCTGATTGAGGCCATGCGCAGCGGAAGGGCCGTGGAACTGGCCTACCAGGCTTACCAGCAGAGCGAGGAGCACCGCTACACCGTAGAGCCTTACTGCATGAAGCTGTTTCACCAGCGCTGGTACCTGCTGGCACGGCTCGGCGGCAACAAGGGGTTCCGCGTGTTTGCCCTCGACCGCATGCGGCGGCTCAGCATCACCAAGCGCCACTTCGACGTAGACCCTTACTTCGACGCCGAGGACTATTTCAGCGAGAGCTACGGCGTGATGCTTGGCGACAAGACGCCGCTCTGCCAAATCGTGCTTCGCGCCTTCGGCCGTGAGCAGTATGCCATGCAGGACCTGCCCCTGCACCACACGCAGCACATCGTGGACCAGACCGACGACCATACCGACTTCGAGTTGACGCTGCGCCCCACTGCCGACTTCATTGCCCACCTGCTGAGCCGCGGCCGCTGGCTAAAAGTAGTCCGCCCCCAAACGCTGGCCGACGAAGTGCGGCGCCAGCATTTGGAGGCGGCAGAAGATTAGTCAGATTCAGATGCAGCTTGCCACTGCTCCTGCTCCCAGTACCGACGCGATGGCGGCGGCCACGGCGGCAATTACCTTAAAAATCATTTTCCAGTTCATAACTTTTCACTCTTCACTCTTCACTTTTCACTTTTCACTCTTCACTTCTCACTTTTCACTCTTCACTAGCGAAGCGCTTAGGGCTCCTGCTGCTCCTGACGAGCGGCCTCGCGGTCGGCGCGGGTCTTGGTGCCGTAGGTCAGCTTGCCCTTGGCCTTGGTCAGCTCGGCGCGAGTGAAGCTGCCAACAGCCTGTGCCAACAGCTTGATGGACTTCACGTTGGTGCTGAGGTCGTAGCCCAGGAGGGTGGCAGAACCGCTCGACTCGATGTGGGCCTTGAAGATGGCGAGGTTGTCGATCTTGACGTTGTTGCCGTCGAGCAGGAGGTGGCGGATGCACTTCACCATGTCGGTGAGCACGCCCTTGATACAGCCGGGTGAGTAGGGTGTATTATGGTTAGCCATGTGTTCGACGAGCTGGTCGAGGGTGAGGGGAGGATTGTCGACGGCGCGGCCGTAGTACTGGCCATAGGTCTTCGACGCGGTGTTCATGTTCTTGTACTCTTCAATCTGGATTGCCATAGTTCTTTACTGTTTTAATGGTTTGACATGTTGTTTACTCTCTGCAAGTGTTGACGTCAGCGCTGTTGTCTTGTTTGCGAGTGCAAAGGTACGGCAAAAAAAGGCCAGCCACAAGCATTTGCCTGCGGCTGGCGGAATCCTAGAGTTATAAAGGTTTGATTGTCAGCGGTTTCTGAAGCCGTCTACGCTTACGCGTCGATGTTGGCGTAGGTGGCGTTCTTCTCGATGAACTGCCGGCGCGGCTCCACGTCGTCGCCCATGAGCATCGAGAAGATCTCGTCGGCCTCGGCGGCGTTCTCGATGGTCACCTGCTTCAGCAGGCGGTTCTCGGGGTTCATGGTCGTCTCCCAGAGCTGCTCGGGGTTCATCTCGCCCAGACCTTTGTAGCGCTGGGTGTGGAGGGCCTTGTCGTCGCTGTCGCCGGCCACGTACTTGTCGATGAAGGCCTGGCGCTGCTGCTCGGTGTAGCAGTACTCGGAGTTCTTCTTGTACGTACATTTATAAAGAGGTGGCGTGGCGATGTAGAGGTGGCCGCCCTGGATGACCTGCGGCATGAAGCGGTAGAAGAGTGTCATGATGAGCGTGTCGATGTGGGAGCCATCGACGTCGGCGTCGGTCATGATGATGATCTTGTCGTAGCGCAGCTTGTCGACGTTGGCCTCGCGGTCGCCCTCGCCGTCGACGCCGAAGCGCACGCCGATCGACTGGATGATGTTCATCACCGACTCGGCCTCGAAGACGCGGTGCCACTGCACCTTCTCGACGTTCAGAATCTTACCGCGCAGCGGCAGGATGGCCTGGAAGTGGCGGTCGCGGCCCTGCTTGGCCGAGCCGCCGGCGGAGTCACCCTCGACGAGGAAGATCTCGCAGTCCTTCGGGTCCTTGTTCGAGCAGTCGGCAAGCTTGCCGGGCAGTCCGCCGCCGGTCATGGGGTTCTTGCGCTGCACGCTCTCGCGGGCCTTGCGGGCGGCGATGCGGGCGGTAGCGGCCAGAACGACCTTGTCGCAAATCATCTTGGCCTCCTTGGGGTGCTCCTCCAGATAGTTGGCCAGGGCCTCGCCAACGGCCTGCTGGACGGCACCGGCTACCTCCGAGTTGCCGAGCTTGGTCTTGGTCTGGCCCTCGAATTGCGGCTCAGCCACCTTGATTGAGATGACGGCAGTGAGTCCCTCGCGGAAGTCCTCGGGGGCTATCTCGATCTTGGCCTTCTCAATCTGCTTGGAGATTTGCGGGTCGTTGTCGGCGTACTTCTTCAGGGTACGGGTGAGGGCGGCACGGAAACCGGCAAGGTGGGTACCTCCCTCTATCGTATTGATGTTGTTGACGTAGGAGTGGATGTTCTCCGAGTAGTCGGTGTTGTACATCACGGCCACCTCGATGGGTATGCCCTGCTTCTCGGTCTTCAGGTAGATGACGTCGTCGACGAGGTGCGTGCGGTGACGGTCGACGTAGCGCACGAACTCCTTCAGGCCGTCCTTGGCGTGGAACACCTCGGGCTCGCGCACCTTGCCCTCCTCGTCGGGGCGCAGGTCGCTGAGCGTGATGGTGATGCCGGCGTTCAGATAGGCCAGCTCGCGCATACGGCGGGCGATGATGTCGTACTTGTATTCGGTGGTGGTGAAGATGGTGGGGTCGGGCCAGAACTGCTGGCGCGTACCCGTCAGCTCGGTGTCGCCGACAATCTTCACGTCGTAGAGCGGCTTGCCCTTCTCATATTCCTGCTGGTAGATGTGTCCGTTGCGGAATACCTGCGACATCATGTGGGTCGACAGGGCGTTGACGCACGAGACGCCCACGCCGTGCAGTCCGCCGGAGACCTTGTAGGAGCCCTTATCGAACTTACCGCCTGCATGGAGCACGGTCATGACGACCTCGAGGGCCGACTTGTGCATCTTCTCGTGCTCGTCGACGGGAATGCCTCGGCCGTTGTCCATGACGGTAATAGAATTGTCTTCGTTGATGGTCACTTCAATATGCGTACAATAGCCGGCCATCGCCTCGTCGATGGAGTTGTCGACGGTCTCGTTCACCAGATGGTGCAGACCCTTCTCGCTGATGTCGCCAATGTACATGGCCGGACGCTTGCGCACGGCCTCCAAACCCTCGAGTACCTGAATATTACTCGCGGAATAATTCTCTTGTTCTTGCTGTAATTCGTCAGTCATTTCTCTTGTTTTGCAATTTGGATGCAAAGGTACAAAAAAAAAGCGACTTCTCAGCACTTTCAGATGCTAAAAATGCTCAAAAAAACCTATTCAGCCAAAAGGGTCAGCCAAGGGTCTTGGTCAAGATGCTCTCCAGCTCCTCGGCCGACAGCCGCAGGCGAAACTCGCCGTGGACGGCAATGGAGATGGCGCCCGTCTCCTCGCTCACGACGATGGCCAGAGCGTCGCTCTCCTGCGAGATGCCCATAGCCGAACGGTGACGCAGACCCAACTCCTTGGGGATGTCGAGGTCGTGGCTCACTGGCAAGATGCAGCCGGCTGCCTTGATGCGGTGCTCGGAAATAACCATGGCCCCGTCGTGCAGGGGCGAGTTCTTGAAAAAGATGTTCTCGATAAGCCGCTGGTTGATGTTGGCGTCAATACGGTCGCCCGTCGAGACGACATCGTCCAAAGGCATGGTACGCTCGAAGACGATGAGGGCGCCGACCTTGGCACGGCTCATGTTCATGCAGGCCATGACTACGGGCATGATGTCGGGCATGACGCTGCCTTTCTTCTTCTCACGGGTCTTCTTCGAAGTGAAGAACTCGGCCAGTCGGCGCATGCGCTGATGGGCGCCAAGATTGTAGAGCACCTTGCGGATGTCCTCCTGAAACAGCACGATAAGGGCGATGACACCCACCGAGACCAGCTTGTCGAGGATGGTTCCCAGGAGGCGCATCTCGAGTACCTGCGAGACGAAGACCCACACCACCACAAACACCAGGATGCCGATAAACACATTCAGTGAACGTGAGTCGCGCATCAGTCGGTAGATGTAGTAAAGCATCAGCGCTACCAACAGGATGTCGATGACATCTTTCAGGCCTATGTCGAAGAGCATAATCTGACGGTTAGACGATTAGACAACTGGACGCACTCAACGGCCTGGCGCACGTCGTGAACACGCAGCACGGAGGCACCTTTCGACAGCGCAACGGTGTTGAGCACCGTTGTCCCATTGAGTGCCTCGTCGGGGGTTACGCCCAGCACTTTGTAAATCATGGACTTGCGCGACACGCCTACCAGCACGGGCAGCGCCATGACCTGCAGCTGCTCCAGCTGGCTCAGCACCGCGTAATTCTGTTCGACGGTCTGGCCAAAGCCGAAGCCAGGATCCAGGATCATGTCCTGCTGACCCAAGTCGCGCAACTGCTGAACCCGTTCGGCAAAGTCGAGCAGGATGTCGCGCACGGTCGGTTGCTGCGAGGTTAATATATATGGTACGCGCAGACGGCTGACCATGCGATACATTGCAGGCGAACCACCGCTGATGTCGTTGACGATATCGGCACCAAACTCCTCGACGGCCATACAGGCCACATCGGGGCGGAATGTATCGACGGACACGACGGCATCGGGCAACTCCTGCCTGACGATACGTAAGGCCATACGCAGCCGCGACGTCTCCTCTTCCTGTGACACGGGGCTGCTGTCCGGGCGCGTGGAGCAGGCCCCCACGTCGATGATGTTGCCGCCTTCGGCTATAATCTGGCGTGCCCGTTCGGCCACAGCCTGCTTCGTGGCAGCACGGCTGTCGGCATAGAACGAGTCAGGCGTCACGTTCAGGATGCCCATCACCTGAGGCTCTGCGAAGTCCAGCAGACGACCCTTGACGTTGAGTGTATAGTCCATTGCGGTGCAAATTTAGGCAATTTTTTCGAATTATGAGCCTGTCGAGATAAAAATATGAACAAATACCCCCGAAAAGTTAGGAATCAAGGCTGTATATTTCGCTTTTCTCATTTATTTTTCGTATCTTTGCACACAAGATGAAGACATTCGAGGAATTAGGCGTCTGCGGAGAGATCCGGCACGCCATTGAGGAAATGGGATTTGTACAGCCCATGCCTGTACAAGAGGCAGTAATACCATACCTGTTGGGAGAACGGCACGACGTCATCGCACTGGCGCAGACGGGAACAGGCAAGACAGCAGCTTTCGGCATACCGTTGCTGCAACGAATTGATACGCTTCGGCGCGAGACACAGGCTCTTGTTCTCTCACCGACACGAGAGTTGTGTCTGCAGATTGCCGACGACCTGCGCGACTTCTCCCGCTACATGGACGACATCCACGTGGAGGCGGTGTATGGCGGGGCGGCCATCGAGCCGCAGATGCGCGCCCTGCGCAAGGGCGTGCAGATCATCGTGGCGACGCCGGGCCGGCTCATCGACTTGAAGAACCGCGGATTTGCACATCTGGAGCATGTGACAAACATCGTGCTCGACGAGGCTGACGAGATGCTGAACATGGGCTTCTCTGACAGCATCAACGAGATTTTCGAGTCGCTGCCCGAGGAGCACTCCACGCTGATGTTCTCGGCCACGATGAGCCGCGAGGTGGAGCGCGTGGCCAAGCAGTACCTGCGCGACTACGAGACCATCGTTGTCGGCTCGCGCAACGAGGGTGCCGAGAACGTGAACCATATCTATTATATGGTACAGGCGAAGGATAAGTATCTGGCACTGAAGCGCATCGTGGACTTCTACCCCAAGATCTTTGCCATCATCTTCTGCCGCACGAAACTGGAAACACAGGAGGTGGCCGACAAGCTGATTCGCGACGGCTATAATGCTGAGGCGCTGCACGGCGACCTGTCGCAGCAGCAGCGCGACCTGACGATGCAGAAGTTCCGCCAGCACACCGTCCAGCTGCTCGTGGCCACCGATGTGGCCGCCCGCGGACTCGACGTTGACGACCTGACGCACGTCATCAACTTCGGACTGCCCGACGACATCGAAAACTACACCCACCGCTCGGGGCGTACGGGGCGTGCCGGCAAGAAGGGTACGAGCATCTCGATTGTCCACACGAAGGAGAAGCATAAGATCCGCAATATAGAGAAGGAGATTGGCAAGAAGTTCGTTGAGGCTGAGATACCAAGTGCCGAGGAGATCTGCAAGAAGCAGCTGTACAAGGTGATGGACCAGATTGTGAAGACCGACGTCGATGACGAGGAGATAGCCCCCTTTATGCAGGACATCAGCCGCTACTTCGAATACATTGACAAGGAGGAAATCATCAAGAAGATTGTCTCGCTCGAGTTTGGCAAGTTTCTGGCCTACTATGCCGACGCGCCGGAGATAGAAAAGCCCGTGACCGACAAGCATGAGAAGAAGCCGCAGACCGACCGACAGAAAATACAGAACAAGGCAGCAAAGGGCTACAAGCGCCTGTTCATCAACCTCGGCAAGAAGGACGGTTTCTTCCCTGGGGTGCTGATGCAGACGCTGAACCGCTACGTCGGCGGCCGGCAGGAGGTGGGCCATATCGACCTGCTTGACACCATCTCCTACTTTGAAGTGCCTGAAAAGGACGCCCGTAAGGTGATGCTGCAGCTGACGGGCATCCGTTTCAAGGGGCGCACCGTCCGCTGCAATGACGCGGACGACGGCGGTACCCCCACCCGCAGCAGCCAGCCTGCCCACCGGGAAAAGGACAACTGGCGCAATCTCATGCAGAAGGTGCCCCGCGAACTGAAAGGCGACATGCCTGACTTTAGCGAAGAGGGCTGGGCACGGCGCCGGCGCAAGAAGAAGTAGCAGCGTTTTTACAACCCACTTTCAAGGGGGAAAGTTCTGACGAATCGGCCGTCGTAGGTGACGATCGTCAGGCGTACGGAGTCGGCATCAAGCCCTGACAGGGGCATGCTCATGTAGAACCGTTGGGAATAGTATTCGGGCACGTCGCCTTGACGGTGGTTGAACAGCAAGTTGATGGTTCGGGTGCTGTCGGCGTTGATAGTGATGCCGCCGTGAAGCATTCCCACGGACTGGGGGGTGGCATCCTTGTCGGCGGCACCCACCTTTAAGACCAGCCCCATGTTGAGATAACGGCAGTTCCGGCCTATCCACGCAGCCTCCATGCCCACGGGGTCGGGAGCCCACTTGCTGAGGGCGCCAGAGTCGCTGCGAAGGGTGAGTGTCGTGACACGCGATATGCTCAATGCTTCAGCACCTTTTTCCAGTTTATTGTAATATATAGCGGTGCGATAGGTGGTATCGGCTCGCTCTATCCAGTCGGCTGTATAGGGCTTGGTCAGCGTCAGTTCATCGTTGTCGTCGGTCACCAAGCGGTTCACCTGCTTGTCGGCATTAACGTAAGCCTCGGCGAAGTCGGCCCGCAGATAGGAGTACTTGCCATCGCCCTTTTCGTAGAGATCTTGGGTACAAGAAAGGAGGAGAAGGACTGAGAGGTAAGGAAAGAAAGGTAAGAGCTGAGAGGCGAGATTTTTCATGACTGAGCGGCATTGTAGTTACGTAGCGGATTGGCATACATCGTGAGCATGCGCTCACGGAGGAAAGGCAGGTCGGGGTTGGCGATGGTGACCTTGGCGAGCTGGCCGTCAAGGTAGTGGGAGAAGCGCTGCTCGTCGTCAGCTGTGTAGTGAGCGGCATGCTCACGACCACCGCTGAGGAGGTCGGCGGCAATGTAGTTGCAAGGATACAGCTCATAGCCTCGATGCAGTTCGTGGTCCATGCGATGTGCCACCTCAGCGAAGAACTCCTGACGGGGAAGGCTGTCAAGGTCGGCTATCCACGTATTCACGGGTGCTGCAGCACGGTAGGTGACGCGACCCTTGTAGCCGAGAATGCCTGTTTTCATGTTATCGAGGTCGTCCTGTCGGCTTTTCTTGAACGCAGGGTTGTCGCGCTTCTGCTGCATCTCCTGCGCCTTGAGATAGTCGCAGGGGTCGTATTCGTAGCTGATGGTCAGCGGAACGATGTTCAATTCGTTTAAAGTTCCGCCCATGGAGAGCATCTTCAGCACGGCATCCTGCGTGCGGTCGTCGCTGTCCTTGGCGCGCCCCTCGCGCTGGGCTATCCAGATGTTCTCGTGCTTCTGGGTGACAGCGTAGTGTATGTAGCGGCTCATCAGCTGCGAGGCGGCAAGCGTCTCGCGCAGCGAGAGGCCACGGCGCACGGTGAAAGCCTTGTTCATGCGTACCAGTCGCTTAATCCACGGATAGATGAGCAGGTTGTCGCCGATGCCGATCTCGACGGTGGTGGGATAATCCTTGTCGACAAGCATCACGTCGAGAAAGGCGGAGTCGAGGACAATGTCACGGTGGTTCGAAATGAACGTGTAGCGCTGCGACTTGTCCTGCGGAAGCAGGGCGTCGTCGAGCGAGCAGCCGTCGGTATGCTTGCGGATGATGTACTTCACTACGGGCTTCATGAAACGCTTCTGAAAGTCGAGGGGCGTCTTCACGCCAGTGAAGGCCAGCCGCAGCAGTCCGTTACGGATGCCTTTCGGCAGCCACGGGGCAAAGCCCTTCATGACGACATTAAACTGGCGGTCGTTAATCAGGTCCTCGAACGCCTGCTTCATCTCCTCCGGCTCGTAAGGCCGTATCTCGTCGAACTCACTCATACAAATTGGTTTTCAACAATGTCTGTCAGCACGTCGGCCATCGTCAGACCAGCCGCACGCACCTGCTGGGGAATAAAGCTGGTGGCGGTCATGCCTGGCGTGGTGTTCACCTCAAGCATATTGATCTTGCCCTCGGGCGAGATGATATAGTCGATGCGGATGATGCCGTTGCAGTGGAGGATGTCGTAGATGTGGCTGGTAATCTTACCGACACGCTCGGCAACCTCAGGACTGATGCGGGCAGGGGTAATCTCCTGCACCTGACCGTTATACTTGGCATCGTAGTCGAAGAACTCGTTCGACGTGACGACCTCGGTAATGGGCAGCAGGACGCTCTTCTGGCGGGTCTTGTAGCAGCCCTGCGTAATCTCGGTGCCCTCAAGGAACGACTCCACCATAATCTCCGGGCTCTCCATCATGGCCTTGCGGATGGCTGGAGCCAGCTGGTCGACGTTCTTCACCTTGGTAACGCCGAAACTGGAGCCGTCGGCGGCAGGCTTCACGAAGCAGGGCATCCCAATCTGGCGCTCTATCTCTTCGTCGCTGACCAGCTCCTCATAGCCCTTGCGGATGAGCAGCGACTCAGCCACGCTGACGCCATAGCCGCGCAGGTACTGGTTGAGCACGAACTTGTCGAAGGTCATGGCCTCGACCAGCACGCCACTGGTGCTGTAGGGCAGTCCGATGAGGTCGAAGTAACCCTGCAGCAGCCCGTTCTCACCTGGTGTGCCGTGAATGGTGATGTAGGCATAGTCGAAGAGGCAGGCCTTACCGTTCTCAACAAACGAGAAGTCGTTGCGGTCGATGCGTGCCGTCGTGCCGTCGTGCAGCTCGACGTGCCAGTCCTGTCCCTTGATGTCGACGATGTAAACGTTATAGCGTTCCTTATCGAAAAAGGAGTAAAGTCCCTGTGCCGAGCGCAGCGAGACGTCGTGCTCGGAGGAGTCGCCACCACAGACGATGGCAATGTTGCGTTTCAAATTCTTCATGTTATTGCGTTATTACGTTATTGCGATGTTACGAAAATAGTTGCGCCATTTGTCGATGACGGCGGCCATGTCCTCGGGCCAGTCTGAAGTGAAGTCCATCTGCTGGCCCGTCACGGGATGGACGAAGCCGAGCGTTCGGGCGTGGAGCACCTGACGCGGACACAGCCTGAAGCAGTTCTGGATGAACGCCTTGTATGTGGACGACCGCTCGCCGCGCAGAATCTCGGTGCCGCCGTAGCGCTCGTCGCAGAACAGCGGGTGGCCGATGTGCTTCATGTGGGCACGTATCTGGTGGGTGCGCCCCGTCTCCAAACGGCATTCCACGAGCGTGGTGTAGCCAAAGCGCTCCATGACGCGCCAATGTGTTATGGCGGGCTTACCCGTGTCGGAGTCGGGCGGGAAGACGGCCATGCGTTGGCGGTCGCGCGGGTCGCGGCCTATGTTGCCCTCAATGCGTCCTTCATCCTCGGTGAAGTGTCCCCACACCAGTGCGTTGTACGAGCGGTGGGTGTCGTGGTCGAAGAACTGCTTGCCTAAATGTGTCTTCGCCTCGGGCGTTTTGGCAACGACGAGCAGTCCGCTGGTGTCCTTGTCGATGCGGTGAACCAGTCCCACTGAGGGGTCGTTGGGGTCGTAAGTGGGCAGTTCGCGCAGATGCCAGGCGATGGCGTTGACCAGCGTGCCGTGGAAGTTGCCCACGCCGGGATGAACAACCAGTCCGGCGGGCTTGTTGACAACCATTAGCTGGTCGTCCTCATAGACAACGTCCAACGGCAGGTCTTCGGGTTCGATGGTGGTGTCGTAGTGCGGTCGGTCGAGCATCAATGTGATAACATCGCCCGGACGCACCTTGTAGTTGCTCTTTACAGGGCGGTCGTTTACGTGGATGAAACCCGCATCGGCAGCCTGCTGAATGCGGTTGCGGGTGGTGTGCTGCATATGCTCAGTCAGGAACTTGTCAATGCGAAACGGCTCCTGCCCACGATCCACCTCTAAGCGGAAGTGCTCATAAAGCTGCTGGCCGTCGTCGTCCAGTTCCTGGTCGTCAAGTATCAACTCTTCGGTATCCATGCCCTATTCTACAACCTCTCCTTCATCTTCTTCCTGTGGCTGCTCTACAGGAGTCTGTTCTACCTCTTCAAATTCGTCGGGCTCGTCCTCCTCGTCCATATCCTCATCAGGATAATACTGCTCGGGCTCGGTGTAGTTAATCTCCTCTTCGTTGCCGTATTGGCCGTTGCCAATCAGCAAGGTCAGCGGTGTCTCAATTGACACGCGTTCGCCTGTGCTCACCCGGCGGCCGCGGCTCATAATGCCGTAGACCCAGTCGCGCTCACCCACAATACGCTTCGGCGGCAAGAGCCTGAAGCCCATAGCTCTCAGCTTGGCCTCTGCCTCACGGTAACTGCTGTTGTCGATGACGTCGGGGATGGCAAAAGTCGGTGACGAAGGGGAGTTGACGGTAACATAGATGATGTGGCCGGGTTTCACTTTCGCCCCGGGAGCAGGCAGCTGCGTGAGGATGCTCCCCGCAGGCAGCCGCTTATTAAAGCCTGAATCAGTGATGACAAGTCCGAGCTTGTTCTGCTCGACGACCATAAAGGCATCTTTGCTCGTCATGTTGACAAGCTTGGGAACCGTGACATCCTTGCCGTGGCGCGTATACAACTCCAGTCCATACTTCACCCCAAAACAGAGGGCGACGACGACGAGCGCCATGGCCAGCAGGTTCAGCCACAGGTAGGCACTCAAAAACTTACCGAAGAATTCCTTTGTTTTCATCGACGATTCACTTTTCGATTGCAAAGGTAGTGAAAAAACAGAAAGAAGCAAAGAATTCTCTCTACTTCTTTCTGTTTTTCTTTCATTTTCTTTCCGAGACGGCGTGTTACTTTCCGTGATGCTCGTCAGAAACAGTTAACTTCTTACGGCCCTTTGCGCGGCGTGAAGCCAACACGCGGCGACCATTCTTCGTGGCCATTCTCTCACGGAAGCCGTGCTTGTTGACGCGACGGCGGTTGTGCGGCTGAAACGTTCTTTTCATTGTCTTTTTATTGTATTATTTGTTGTTTGTTTACCGTTTTGGGGTGCAAAAGTACTCATTTCTTTTGAATTACGCAAGTTTCTTGCTATTTTTTTCACGTTTCACTTCTGACTTTTCACTTTTTTTCGTACCTTTGCACCCAAATTCCAACATTACACATTATTTATAGTTATGATTAACTCACAAGACATCAAGAAAGGA
>JAFPVW010000184.1 GCA_017395215.1 Prevotella sp.
GCCGCATGGCGTAAAAATCTTTTTAATCTTTTAATCTTTGTTGAAAATTCATTTAACTGTTCGTCGGGCAGTTCGCGCCCACAACATCTGCATGTTCTCATCGTCTGTTTTCTTATTAACAAATATTGAAAAGATTTTAAAGATGGGCCGCATGGCATAAAAATCTTTTTAATCTTTTAATCTTAGTTGTAAATTCGTTTAATTGTTCGTCGGGCAGTTCGCGCCCGCAACATCTGCATGTTCTCATCGTCGGTTTTCTTATTAACAAAGATTGAAAAGATTTAAAAGATGTGCCGCATGGCGTAAAAATCTTTTTAATCTTTTAATCTTTGTTGAAAATTCGTTCAATTCGTAGTGGAACTAATACGCCGCCTTGTAGTTGGGGAAGGCCTGGTGACGGTTCTCGCGCGGGTCGAGCAGTACCGAGCAGTGGAGCCACATTGCCCCGTCGCGGCGGTGCTCGAAGAGCAGCTGGTCGAAGTCGACGTTCTGCAGGATGAAGCGGTAGTAGGCACGGCCCGTCTCCAGGTCGGGAATGCGGATGTCGACGGCCTCGCCCGTCAGGTGCTTCGAGGCACCGACGCCGTGGACGCCGGTGTTCACCGTCTCCGAGCGGAAGCCGCTGTTGATGCGGATCGGCCCGAACTGTCGGCGCAGCGGTTCGAGCAGCACGCGGCACAGGTTCCCGAGGGCCGCCAGCTGCAGGGCGTCGGGGGTGTTGTCAACGCGGTGGGTCTCGGCCCACGTCGAGCGCGTCAGCTCGTTGTAGCTGAAGTGCTCAGTCAGCATGAAGTTCTTTCTTTTCATAATCGTTCTTTTACTTTTTTTACTATTTATATTTTGTCCGGACAATTCGGGGTCAGTATTGTTATTATTCATCTTTGTATTCATCTATTTGAAAAGTCTACTGCAAAGGTAGTCACAAATCCCTGCAGCAGCCGCCCCGCAGCCCGCCGGTGTAGCCTTGGTGGGAGCTGGGTGTAGCGAAGCTGGCGGCAGACTGTCGCCGGTGGGCGTTCGGGTAGGAAAAAGGAAACTTATAAAAGACTAAAGAGTGCAAAAAGCCACGGGGATTGAAGCGTGTTGTCACAAAGATTCCCTATCTTTGCCCCCGTGAGACAGATACGTTATTGACAGATGAAAAGGAAATGGCTCTGCTTGATGTTCTTGATGTCAGTCCGGCTGATGCCCGTATTGGCTGCTGATGCTGACAGTATTCCCGCGTATGGCCGCCTGTCCATAGGCTTGGGGAACGACAGCGTGAAGTGCGTCGACGTCGGGCTTATCGGTATCGTCCCGTCGTTGAAGGGGTTCCAGTTAGGCATCGCAGGCGGAGGTGTCCTTAACAATATGAGTGGGGTGGGTATCTACGGCCTCATTGGGATGACGCCGGACGATGTCAATGGCGTAAAGATTGCCGGCTTCAATTATATAGGTGGGCACCTGCGCGGCGTGGCCATTGGTGGAATTAACATTGCCGGTGAGGGTATGCACGGCTTGCAGATTGGCGCGGTGAACGTATCTTGTATTGAGATGAAAGGCGTACAACTTGGCATCCTCAATGGTGGAACCTCGGGCTTGAGAGTCGGGGCATTCAATTTGTCTGATAGAGGAGTCAACATCGGTTTTGCAAATCTTGCTGACACGCTACTCAGTGTCCAAATAGGTGTTATTAACAACTGCTGTAGCAATCCGAGCGGTACGCAGGTTGGTATTATCAATGTCAGTGAAGATGAAGGCCGACAAATCGGACTGCTAAACTTCAACAAGCGAAGCCGGCTGCAGATGCTCGTTGCCGCCGGGAGCTACAGTCCCGTCAATCTGGCGCTGAGGGTGCGTAATCGCTACACTTACAACGTCATAGGCTTCGGAATAGGGCAGAAGGGCTGGGACGACTATCTATACAGCTCTGTATACTATCGCATCGGGCAGTATCTTACCCTATTGCCACGTTTTACTGTCAGCGCCGACGTTGGCATAGCCGATGTGGCCGTTATGCGCAAGGGCACTGATGCGCCTAAGATGTTTGCCCTCGAGGGCAGGCTGAATGTCGAGTATGAAGTGCATCCGAAGGCGTCGCTCTTTGCGACTGTTGGCTATGCCTCCACCCGCTATGTCGCCAGCGGCAAGTCGTTCCGGCGGAAACCCTTTGTCGAGTTGGGTGTTGCCCTGTTCTGAGTTGACGATTAAAATATACCACCGTAACCATCTCTCTTGGCATTGGCTACGCCTTGTGATGATTTTTCTTCGTCTATTATTTGGAAAGTTGCGGTTTTGTTAGTATCTTTGCAACCGTAAACCCTACTACGAACCGAAAAATGGACAAGGACAACGACTTCCTGCCGCAAGACCACAACTACCGCACGTTGAAGGCATTCCAGAAAGCGGAGTGCATCTACGACGTGACGTACTTTTTCGCCCATAAGTACTTGAAGTCCGGCGACCGCACCATCGACCAGATGGTGCAGGCTGCCCGCTCGGGTAAGCAGAACCTGGCCGAGGGGAACATCGACGGCATCACGTCGCGCGAGATGGAACTGAGGCTGACCAACGTCAACCGTGCCTCGCTCCACGAGCTGCTGCTCGACTACGAGGACTATCTGCGCGTGCGTGGCCTGGAGCAATGGACGTCCAACGACCCGCGCTGCATCCAGACCCGTGCTTTCTGCAAGTCCCACCTCGACTCCGCCGTCTATCGCGAGAAGATTCAGGAGCGCTCCGACGAGACCATCGCCAACATCGCCATCACGCTGATTCACCAGTGCGACGTGCTCATCCGTGGGCTGATAGAGTGGAAGAAGCGCGACTTCTTAGAGAATGGCGGCATCAAGGAGGAGATGTACCGCGCCAGGAAGGACTGGCAGCGGCGAAATGGGTATTATGGGGGGAATGGGCAGAATGGGCAAAATGGGCGGAGTAATGGGCAAAATGGGCGGAGTAATGGGCAAAATGGGCAAAATGGGCAGCGACCCGCAACGCCCAGTCAGCCCAGTCAGCCCAGTCAGCCCATCCAGCCCATGAATCAGCCGCCCACCCAGCCGCCCAATCAGCCGCCCACCCAGCCGCCCAACCCTAAAACCGACCGCCAATGAAAGCACTGACCATCATACTGCTCTGCCTGGCCGCTACCACCGCCACGGCGCAGACGTTCGAGCTGCGGCGCGAGCACGACAGCCTGTACTGGTTGGGCGACTGGCGGCTGCCGTACCCTGTGTACCGGTTCCAGACGGGCGACGTCGACGGCGACGGACGGAAGGACGCCATGGTGGGCGTGGTGAAAGGGACGCGCTTCTACCCCGAGCCGGCGCGTCGGCTCTTCATCTTCAAGTCGGTGAAAGGCAAGGCGCGGCCCCTGTGGCTCGGCTCGAAACTGGGCGGACGGCTTGAGGACTTCCGCTTCCGCAACGGGCGCATCAGGGCACTAGAGACCACCGCCGACTCGCTGTGGGTGGTCTCCGACTATCGCTGGAGCGGCTTCGGCATGGCCTTCGAGCGGTTCATCGTAAAAGGCGTGGACAAAAAAACAGCAACTAAATATTTCAGCCTATGAAGAAGTTATTATTTGTGGCTGGCATGGCGGCTCTGGCGGTCGCGTGCAGCCAAAAACAAGGAGTGGTGGAGACGGCAATGCCGGTATCGACCATCAACGTGGAGTCGCTGAAGGACAGTCTGGACCTCAGCATGGACATCACCGGACTGCAGCTCGGCGACCTGCGCGTGCTGCGCAACGCACCGGCGGCGCGCCAGGGATTCCCCTTCAAGGATGCCTACATTCGCGGCATCTATGAGGGCACGACGTGGTATGACTCGCTGATGTGGGACTTCGACGGGAGGACCGACTTCAGCAGTGTGGAGGAGAAGGAAGGCGAGGACTGGCGCGACTACTACTACCGGGCCTCCGAGGAGACGGGTATCCTGAAGTACACCGCCGAGGAGCTCGACTTCATGAAGCGAGTGAAGGCGCGAGAGGAGGAACTGCTGAAGCTGAACTTCGAGGTGGAGAAGGGACTGAAGGTGAACATGCAGAACCTGGCCAACCCGAGGCAGTTCACGGAGTTTGACCCGCAGCTGGCCGGACAGCTGGCGCGCGACGGCTTTGCCATCGTACCCGCCGACCACGAACAGCTGTTCCATGTCTACGAGCAGAACGACTACCAGTGCTTCCCGTCGTTCGTGACCACCGACATCTACCTGCAGCTCTATCATGTCTACTTCGACTGCATGCTGCGCGAGATTGAGGAGCACAAGCTGGCAGGGCTGATGACCGACCTGAGCAAGCGACTGTATGAAGCTATGCACCGTCAGGCCGAGAATGCCGCCGACGAGGAGATGCAGCGGCTGGCCCACCACAATGCCGTCTACTTTGCCGTGGCCTACGAGCTGCTGACGGGCAAGCAGATTGCCGACGCCACAGAGCAGGCCGAGGCCAAGGCCGAGATAGAGCGCGTGATGGAGTCGGAGAACGACAGGACGCCGTTCATGGCCGACTATAACGAGATATCATTCCCCTACAGCCTGTTCCGCCCCCGTGGCCACTACACGCGCAACGAGACGCTGCAGCGCTACTTCCGCGGCATGATGTGGCTGCAGACGGTGCCCTTCGGCCTGGAGGATGCCAACGAGGTGAAGGAGGCCGTGATGGTAGCCTACGCCCTGCAGGAGGACAAGGTGGCCCAGAAGAACTACGACGTAGTGAACCTGCTGCTGACCCACATGATGGGACTGCCCGACAACCTCTCGATTCTGCAGGTGCAGCAGGAGGTCAGAAAGCGCGGACTGCTGCAGAGCGAGCTGCTGACCAGCGCACCGGGCATGGCCGACCTGACCGAAGCCCTGAACGAAATAGGTAACACGCAGACGCGCATACGCCCGAAGTTCGAGCGCACGAGCCACAACAAGATTTGCCTGATGCCGCAGCGATACCAGCCCGACGCCGAGGTGCTGCAGGAGATGGTTGACTACGACGGCGACCCCACCGAGCGCGCCACGCCGCAGGGCCTCGACTTCATGGCCGCCATGGGCGTGAGTGCCGCCGAGAAGGTCCTGATAGAGGAGGGCCAGAAGTGGAAGGACTTCAAGCCGATGCTGGAGAAGATGAAGAAGCGCATGGGCGAAATCAACTGGCAGGAGAGTCTCGCCACACAGTGGATGCAGACGGTGAAGACCGTCAACGAGAAAGACAAGGGCGTGCCCTACTTCATGGTCGGCGACGGCTGGGACCTCAAGAACCTGAACGCCGCCCTCAGCTCGTGGGCCGAGCTGAAGCACGACGCCATCCTCTATGCCAAGCAGCCTATGGGTGCCGAGTGTGGTGGCGGCGGACCGCCCGACCCCGTGGTGAAGGGCTATGTTGAGCCGAACGTGGCGTTCTGGAAGAAGGCCATCGAACTGCTCGACAACACCGCCAACCTGCTGAATGAGCACAACATGATGACCGAGAAGGTGAAGGAGGCCACGGAGCGCATCGGCGAGGAGGTGGGCTTCCTGCTGCGCATCAGCGAGAAGGAGCTGGCGGGAAAAGCGCTGACCGACGAGGAGTACGACCAGATAAAGTGCATCGGTGCGACGTTCGAGAACATATCGCTCGACTTGCTGCGCCAGCCTGACCAGTACCTGATGGGCTGGAGCGACGTGCAGGGCAGCGACCGCAAGATGGCCCTGGTGGCCGACGTCTATACAGCCAACTCCGACAACAATCCCAATAAGTCGATACTCTACGAGGCCGTCGGACTGGGCGACGAGATCTACGTCGTCGTCGAGATTGGCGGCTACCTGTACCTGATGCGCGGTGCCGTCTTCTCGTACCGTGAGTTCACGGAGCCTGTGGACATGCAGCGGCTGACCGACGAGGAGTGGCAGCAGGAGCTGGAGAAGAACCCGCGTAAGGGCGTGCCTGAGTGGATGGAGCCCATCACGGTGCCTTTGGAGCAGAAGCCGGAGCCGAATGAGGAGATTTTCTATAGCTCTGGCTGTTAGCCTTGCTTGTTGGTCGCCACTGAGTGGCGACACACGAGAAAGGGACGGCGACACGCTGACCGTCGTCCTGACGGGTGACATCCTGCTCGACCGCGGCGTGCGGCGGGCCATTGAGCAGCGGGGGCCTGACTGCATGTTCTCGCGGGGCGTAGACGCCGTGCTGCGCAAGGCGAACGTGGCCGTGGGTAATCTGGAGTGTCCGGCCACCAAGATCAAGGCACCCGTACAGAAACTGTATATTTTCCGTGGCGAGCCGGAGTGGCTGAACACGCTCCGCCGCCACGGCTTTACACACCTGAACTTAGCCAACAACCACTCGATAGACCAGGGCCGCGAGGGACTGATGGACACGCGCCGCAACATCAAGGCGGCAGGCATGGTGCCCATCGGTGCGGGGCAGAACATGGACGAGGCGGCACTGCCCGTGCTGCTGGCCAGGCAGCCCCGCAGGGTGTGGCTCGTGGCCTCGCTGCGCCTGGCCCTTGAGAACTACGCCTACCTGACCGACCGCCCCTGCGTCAGTCAGGAGCCGATGGACTCGCTGCTGAACCGCGTCAACCGACTACGGCGCGCCGACCCGAAGGCCGTCATCATCGTGTCGCTGCACTGGGGCGGAGAGCACACGCTGCGGCCCGTGCCCCGTCAGCGCATGGAGGCGCGCCGCCTGATAGACGCCGGCGCCGACGTGCTGGTGTGCCACCACACGCACACGCTGCAGACCATCGAGGACTATCGCGGAAAGAAGATTTACTACAGCATCGGCAACTTCATCTTCGACCAGCCTAAGCCGCTGAACAGCCGCGCCTGCATGGTAAGGCTCAGTGTGACGAAGGAGAGCCTCGACGCAGAGACTATTCCCGTAGAGATACGCCAGTGTACGCCCTTCGTCGACAAAGCACCGTAAGGCAGAAGAACGCTTTTCTCTTAAAAAAAGCAAAAAAAAGCATATATAATAAGGTGTAAGCGAAAAGTTTGCGTACTTTTGCACCCCACAATTGCAAAAGTAAGTAGAAAGTATGCAGAAAAATCTGGTTATCGTTGAGTCGCCTGCCAAGGCGAAGACGATTGAGAAGTTCTTAGGCAAGGACTTCAAAGTGATGTCGAGCTACGGCCACATCCGCGACTTGAAGAAAAAAGAACTGAGTATAGACGACACATCGCTGGAACCCGAGTACGAGATTCCCGACGAGAAGAAAAAGCTGGTCAGCGAACTGAAGAAGCAAGCCAAGGAGGCCGAGAAGGTGTGGCTGGCATCCGATGAAGACCGGGAGGGAGAGGCCATCTCCTGGCACCTCTGCGAGGTGTTGGGACTGGACGAAGAGAAGACCAACCGCATCGTGTTCCACGAAATTACAAAGCCCGCCATCCTGAAGGCCATTGAGCATCCGCGCCACCTGGACATGAACCTGGTGAACGCCCAGCAGGCCCGCCGCGTACTCGACCGTCTGGTTGGCTTCAAGCTGTCGCCCGTGCTGTGGCGCAAGGTGAAGCCGGCCCTGTCGGCTGGTCGTGTGCAGAGCGTGGCCGTCAGACTGATTGTAGAGCGTGAGCGCGAGTTGCAGGCCTTCAAGACTGAGGCTTACTACAGCGTGAACGCCATCTTCGGCGTTACCAACGACGACGGCTCGCAGTCGGAGGTGAGGGCCATGCTGGCCACCCGCCTGAAGACCCATGAGGAGGTGGAACAATTCCTCGAAGCCTGCAAGGAGGCGAGGTTTGTAGTCGGCAACGTGCAGAACAAGCCCGTGAAGCGTACGCCGGCACCGCCCTTCACGACGTCGACGCTGCAGCAGGAGGCTGCCCGCAAACTGGGATTCACCGTGAGCCAGACGATGATGGTGGCGCAGCGCCTGTATGAGAGCGGACGCATTACCTACATGCGTACCGACTCGGTGAACCTGTCGAATCTCTGCTTAGGTGCCTCGAAGACGGAGATTACCAATCTTTACGGCGAGAACTACTCAAAGACGCGCCAGTACCATACCAGCGCGAAGGGTGCACAGGAGGCCCACGAGGCCATCCGCCCGACCTATATGGACCAACAGGCCATCGAGGGCACGGCTCAGGAGAGGAAGTTGTACGACCTCATCTGGAAGCGCACCATCGCATCGCAGATGGCCGACGCCGAGATGGAGAAGACGACCGTGGAAATAAACATTGAGAATCTGGACTTCAAGCTTCAGAACTCAGCATTCATCGCTCAGGGCGAGGTCGTGAAGTTCGACGGTTTCCTGAAGGTCTATCGGGAGTCGAGCGACGACGAAGACCAGCAGCAGGACGAGTTCAGCCACGTGCTGCCCCCCCTGAATCAGGGAACAGAGCTGGCACGCCGCGAGATTGCCGCCGTCGAACGGTTCAGTCAGGGACCGCAGCGCTATACGGAGGCTTCGCTGGTACACAAGCTCGAGGAACTGGGCATCGGCCGTCCGTCGACCTACGCCCCCACCATCTCGACCATCCAGCAGCGTGAGTATGTGGCCAAGGGCGACAAGAAAGGCGAGGAGCGTGAGTACACCGTCGATACCCTCAAAGGCAAGCAGGTGACGCAGAAAGTGCGCCGCGAAATGGCCGGCTCGGACAAGGGCAAGCTCATGCCTACCGACATCGGCATCGTTGTGAACGACTTCCTGATGGAGAACTTCCCGGGCATCATGGACTACAACTTCACGGCAAAGGTGGAGCAGGACTTCGACAAGATTGCCGAGGGCGGCGAGACTTGGACGAAGATGCTGAAGACCTTCGACAAGGGCTTCGAACCTACCGTCGACAAGGCCATGAACAGCCGCAACGAGCATAAAGCCGGCGAGCGACAGCTGGGCAAAGACCCGAAGTCGGGGAAGCCTGTGTTTGTCAAGATCGGGCGGTTCGGACCGGTGGTACAGATAGGCTCAGCCGAGGACAAGGAGAAGCCGCAGTTTGCTCAGCTGCCCAAGGAACTGAGCATAGAGAGCGTCAGCCTGGAGGAGGCGCTCGAACTGTTTAAGCTGCCTCGCGAGATAGGCCTGTATGAGGGCAAGACCGTGACCATAGGCACCGGCCGCTTCGGACCTTACGTCATGCACGCCGGCAAGTACACGTCGCTGCCGAAGGGAGCCGACCCGATGGCCGTCACACTGGAGGAGGCCGTCGCGCTGATTGAGGAGAAGCGCAAGGCCGACACGCAGAAACACCTGAAGATTTTTACTGAGGACGAAAAACTCGAGGTGCTCAACGGCCGCTACGGCCCCTACCTGGCCTACGACGGCAAGAACTACCGACTGCCGAAGGCTATGCACGAGAGAGCCGCCGAACTGACCTACGACGAGTGTATGGCTATAATCAACAAGGGATGAAGAGGATTGTCCTGATAGGCTACATGGGGTCGGGGAAGACCACCGTGGGCAAGGCGCTGGCCAAGGAGATAGGACTGCCGTTCTACGACCTGGACTGGTATATCGAGAGCCGCATGCGGAAGAAGGTGAGCCAGATTTTTGCCGAGCGCGGCGAGGAGGGCTTCCGACAGATAGAGCGCAACATGCTGCACGAGGTGGCAGAGTTCGAGGATGTCGTCGTCAGCTGTGGCGGCGGCACGCCATGCTTCTTCGACAACATAGACTACCTGAACCAGCAGGCACAGGTGGTCTACCTGCGCTGTGAGCCCGAGGTGCTGCGCCAGCACCTGCTGATGGGCAAGGGCGACCGTCCGCTGCTGAAGGGCAAGACCCCGGAGGAGCTGATTGGCTTTATCAGCGAGCAGGTAGCCTACCGCGAACAGTTCTACACCAAGGCGCGCTACACACTCGACGTGAGTCTGATGGACAACTACGAGAAAATCAAGATTACAATAGATAAACTGAAGGAGCTGCTCGACCTGTAAGTACATCAACAGTTGGCTGTTCGGATGATTGGAAAATGAAGAAGATTCTGCTGATAAACGACGTCGTGGGCTATAGCCACGTGGGCATGGTGGCGATGATGCCCATCCTGACCTACCTGGGCCACCCGACGTACAACCTGCCGACGTCGCTCGTGTCGAACACGCTCGACTACGGCCGTTTCAACGTGCTCGACACGACGGAATACATGCGCGGCGTACTGCCCGTCTGGCGCGACCTCGGCTTCACGTTCGACGCCGTCTGCACCGGACTGATGTTCAGCGAGGAGCAGGCCGTGCTGGTGTCGACATACTGCACCGAACTGTCGCGGCAGGGCACCACCATCTTCGTCGACCCCATCATGGGCGACGGCGGGCGGCTCTACAACGGCATCACGCAGCGCTCCGTCGAACTGATGCGCCAAATGGTCGCGGTGGCCGACCTGACCTTCCCCAACTATACCGAGGCCTGCTACCTCACGTCGATGCCCTACCTGCCGGAAGGCATGACGTGGCAGGAGGCGCGCGAGATGCTCAGCCGCCTGCGCGACATTGGCTGCCGCTCGGCCCTGGTCACGAGTGCCAAGGTGGAGGGCCAGAGCTGCGTCATCGGCTACAACCACTATGACGGCGAGTTCTTCAGGCTGGACTACGACGAGATTCCCGTCCTCATCCACGGCACGGGCGACATCTTCTCGGCGGTGCTCATCGGCCACCTGATGAAGGGCGAACCGCTCAAGCAGTGTACGCGCACCGCCATGGACGTGGTCAGCCGCCTCATCGACCGCAACCGCGACCTCGACGACAAGAAACGGGGCATTCCCATCGAGAAGTGCCTCGACCTGCTATAGAAACTAAAGAACAAAAACAATGAAGACAAGACACCTCATCACCGCCTGTCTGCTGTGCTGCGGCGTTGCCGCAGCCCTCACCGCCTGCAACAAACAGACAACAAACGCTCCAGCCGCCGATCCTAAGACTACCACGACTACCGAGGCCGCCGATGCCGGACAATACGAAGACATCGAGCTGCCCTCCCCCGTCGGCTCCCCGCTCCGCGTGAGCGACTACGTGGCGAAAAACAAGTACACCCTCGTCGACTTCTGGGCCTCGTGGTGCGGACCCTGCCGTGCTGAGATGCCCACCGTCGTCCAGGCCTATACCGACTACCACGCCAAGGGCTTGGAGGTGGTCGGCGTATCATTGGACAACGACCACGATGCCTGGGTGAATGCCATCGAGGAACTCCAGATGCCCTGGCCGCAGATGAGCGACCTCAAGGGCTGGAACTGCGCCGGAGCCAAACTCTACAACGTCCGCGCCATCCCCGCCAACGTGCTCATCGACCAAAAAGGAAAGATCGTTGCCACGAACCTGCGCGGCAACGACCTGTTAGACAAGCTGGCTGAGCTTCTGAACTAAGCTCCCTTTTACTCAACGCTCCCTCATAGAACGGGCGAAGGAGCCGCTGGCGACGCTGACGGCTTCTGATTCGCCCGAGACTTGACGTGCCTCCTCGGAACGGTCGATGAAGTCGGTACGTGCAGCGTCGGTAGTCTCACGGCTGTGATAATACTGCTGGTGTGAGAATCCGCCGTAGCTGCCCCTGCGGCTGCTGTAGTAACCCCAGTCACCATAGCTGCTGCTCTCGAAGTCGAACTGAATGCGACGGCTGCTGTAGTCGCGGATATAGCCCCGGAAGCGGTTGCTGGTGAGCGAGTAGTCGATAATGTAGATGGGGCTCCACTTGTCGTCGTCGTAGATGAGCGTTATTTCACCGTCGACGATGAACCACTTGAAGGTGCAGTAGGCGTAGTCGTTGCGGGGCGAACGGGTGTCGTAGTCCAGTTCCTCGCCGCGGCCGCTGGTGTAGTACTCACCCTTCGAGGTGAAGCGCATCACCGTGGCGTACTCGCTGCCGGAGAGTCCCCAGCGGTTGCTGTAGTAGGCACCGACATAGCCTTGCCAGTCGCAATCGCGCAGTTGCTGGGCGATGTAGTCGTCTTCTTCCTCGCAGCTGGTCAAAGTGGCCATCATGGCGGCCATCATTGATAATAGTAAAATGGTCTTTTTCATTTTCTCTTGTTTTATTTAATGGTTAATAAATTTCTTGCCCTTACTGATGTTGATTCCGCGCCGGGGCTGGGGCAGGCGGGTGCCGCTGAGACTGTAGGTGGCCGGGACTTCCGCGCCGCTTTTTACGGCTTCGACGGAGACTATGGGCTGGATGCCTTCGGCCATTGCCGGGCGGCCCAGCACACCCTGTTCGGAAACGCTCTGCACACTGACGGAGACAGGAGCCAGACCGCCGCCAAATGTCATAGAACTGCCGGTCTGTAGGTAATAACGTCCGTCGACGGTCAGCAGGAAGCAGGCGGCCTGGCCCGTGGGGTCAGTCCAGCTGAGGGTCGGTCCGTTGACGGTCAGCACCGGGGCGTCGAGGATGCGGCCCTGAAGGTCGGCCTGCCACTGGTCGGAGCCGCTGAGCACGTTCTGGATAGTGTATGTGGCGGCTTCGGCTTCGGTGAGCACGGCCTTGCTCGTGACGGTCTTGCCGTCGGCGGTAAACTGCGTCTTGCGCTGGCTGAGGTCCACGGGTTGGCCAGCGGCGTCGCGGGTGTTATACTCGGCCATCTGGATGGGCAGTCCGCCCATGTCGCGCCAGCCGGCGGGGGTGATGCTGACACCGGAGGCCAGCTGCGTGTCGATGAACGTGGCCTTCGGCGTGTCGCCCCATGGACGGCCCAAGTCGGTGGTAACGGCCCAAGGCAACGCTATATCCGTTCCCGACTGCTGAGTGATGTAGGCGTCGCGGAAGACGTAGCCCCACTGGGGGTTGATGTGGGTGGGGGCGACGATGACGTTCGTTGAGTTGGTCAGCTGCAGGGTGTCGCGGTCGAAGAAGACGTCGCCGGCATTGTAGATGAAGTCGGTGGTGCCGCTGATGCGGCACTCGCGGACGAGGTGGCGCTGGCCGTTACGGCCCGTGCGGTAGGTGTCCTGCCAGCCGTTGATGCGGCACTGGGTGACGCTGACGCGGTCGCCGAGGGTGTAGAGTGCCAGTGCCTGCTTGCCCTGTCCGTAGGTGTTGCTGATGGTCAGGTTGTCGAGGGTCACGTCGTTGGCGTTGACGTAGACGGTGGCTGTCTTGCCGATGTTGCCGTTGTCGTCCTTGTTCTTGTTATCGGTGATGATGACGCGGTCGCGGCTCTGGCCGGTCAGATGGATGTAGGGCTTGTTAATCTCCACGTGCTCGTTGTAGGTGCCGGCTTCTATGAAAATATAATAAGGTGAGTCCTTGGTGGCTTTCTGCTCGGCAGCAGCAACAGCGGCGGCGATGGTCGGGAAGTAGGTCTGGCCCTGCGAAGTAACGCCCGGGGTGGCGGTGGGACTGACGACGGCGTTGAAGATGACGCGGCGCTCCACCGGCTTCGCCGTCTTGTAGGGCGTGAGGTCGATGAGCCCGTCGGCCACGCCGTTGAGGAACACCTCGAGGTTGGAGTATCCGCTCTCGGTGAGCCGGTAGCCGTCGGTGGCGTCGGCGGGGTTCAGTCCGGCGGCCAGCTCGTAGTCGTCGGGCATGCCGTCGCTGTCGGTGTCCTTCATCAGCTGCTCGCCTTCGTCCATGCCGAGCCAGGGCCACTGGCTGGTCTTGACGGTCTGGCCCGTGGCCTCGTCGAGGGCGTAGAACTCGTCGGTGCGCTCCAGACGGACGTCGGCGGGCGAGTTGATGATGCCGGCGGCGGGCGTCGTGGTGTTGCCGTTCTTAGGGCTGGTGAAGCTTGCGCCGTGGAACTGCGGGTCGCGGCGGCCGGCGGCCTCGTCGAGCAGTCGGCGGTCCACCTCGTCGTAGCGGGGCAGCGAGGCGCCGGCGCTGGTGGTGACGGCGCTGAAGGCCTCGTCGGCAGTCTCATACTGCATGCCGTTCAGGGCGTAGGGCAGCTCGTGGAGCAGGGCCTTGTCGGCCAGCGTCTGCGAGGGCGACACCGACCAGAAGTTCATGGCGCGCGAGGCGTTGTCGCTGACGAAGCCGTAGTAGTTGTCCTGGTTTACCTTCTGCAGCTCGGCGTTGCTCCAGATGCTGGTGGCCGGCGCCCACTTTGATGATGTCTCGAACTTATTGCCGCTGAGATACCACTCGCCCACCTGGTTGATGTTGTCGCCCGAAGCCGACACGAAGTAGCGTCGGCTGGCGGCACCGCTCTTGGTGGCGGGGCCAGGGCGGTAGTAGTTGTTCACCATATAGACGCGGTCGTAGTCGCCGGCGATGCCCGTGGAGCATTCGCCGCCGTAGACGGAGTTGTGGCTGCCCCAGTTGAAGATGACATTGTTGACGAACTCATTGTCGGCCTGCCGGTCGTGGGTATTGGGGCGCACGCCGTTGAAGCGGGGCGTTCGGCTCATGCTGTTACTGATGAGGCAGTGGTGCATGGTGCCGTGCTCGCCGCCCCACTGCATGCCATAGGAGCGCTCGCCCTTGACGTTCTTCGAGTAGTAGAGACCCTCGGCCGAGATGCACCACTGCATGGTGGTGGAGTCGCAGTCGTAGAGCGTCAGGTTCTCCTCCATCGACCACGACAGCGAGCAGTGGTCGAGCACCACGTGGTGGGTGTTCTCCACGTCGAGGGGCGACATGCTGTTGGCGGTCAGGTCGCCTGAGCGGAAGCGTATGTGGCGGATGATGATGTTGGGCTGCGAGATCTTCATCTGGTAGCCGGCAATACAGATGCCGCCGCCGGGAGCCGTCTGTCCGGCAATGGTGATGTTGGGATGGTTCAGCGCGAGCTTCGACGTCAGGTAAATGGTACCGCAGGTACGGAAGAGGATGGTGCGCGGCGTGTCGTCGCCCGTGCGGAGTGCCCAGCGCAGGGTGCCCTCGACGAGGGCGTTGTCAGGGCAGTCGTCGTTGCGGGTGACGTAATAGACCTTGGCACCACGGTTGTCGGTCATGCGACCGCCGGTGGTGAAGCGGCCGTAGCCCTCAGCACCGGGGAAGGCAGTGAGGTCGGCACGGTAGTTATCGATCATGGCGAACTGGGCATATACAGCCCTGTCGGTGTCGAGCTTGAAAGTATATTGCTGCGATGTCGAGAGCAGGCGGCCGTCAGCATCTTTCCAGCCTACAAAGTAGTGACCCTTCTGGGCCGTGGCCGTCAGGGTGACAGTGGTGCCGGCGTTGCAGGTAATCTTTTCTGAGTTGAAGATAGTGATGATGGGTACACCGTCGGCCGTGCCGCTGACGCTGCCCATCTGCGGGTTCGTCGTGCCGTAGACGAGCGTAGCCTCGGGCAGCTTGGTGAAGCGGGCCTCAGCCTGTGTGTCGGTGTTGATGGTAAAGGTATGGGGATTGTCCTTGGCCACGAGTGCGCCGCCCTGATACCAGCCTTCGAAGGCGTAGCCGACGTTAGGCGTGGCGGTGCAGGTAACGTTGTCGCCGGTGACGACCGATGTCGTGGCGGGATGGACGGTGCCGGCTCCCTCTGGCGAGACGATGGCGGTGAACGAGCTGGTCTGCACGGAGCCGCCAAGCGTGGCGTTACCTGTCAGCGTGACGTTGCCCATGGCCAGGTTCTTGCCGTTCTGGTAGCCCTTCGCCATGCGCACCACCACCTGCCAGGCATCGTTGCTGGCCGTTGCGGTGGCGGGCACGTCGAACGACACGTCATCGTAGTGGGCATCGACGTCGGAGTGACTGTTCACCTTGCCCAACTCGTAGGTCTGCGTCACCTCGCCGTCGGCATTCAGCTTGCGCAGCACCACCTCGAAGGCAGCCGCCGTATTCTTCACCCACGACGCCACGCTCAGGCTGACGCGCGTCGGCACGTAGGTCAGCTCGCCAGTGGGCTTCAGCTGCAGCGTCATGCCGTAGTCGTCGGTGCCGTCGGCGGCTCCCTGCACCTTGAAGCGCAACAGGGCGAGGCCCGTCACCTCGCGGGTGGCGTAGCTCGCCGGCGTGATGGTGGCCTGAAACGCTAACTTCGGGCCGAAGGCGACGCTCGTGCTGAGCATCTTCGACACGTCGGTTCCTTCGCAGGCAATGGTTGCGGCGGTCGCCTTCTCATAGGCTGCGCCGCCCGGGGCAAGGTCCTTGATGGTCTTATCGAGTGCCCAGTGGGTGGTCACCACCGCCGTCTGGGCGTTCAGGGTCATGGCAGTCAGCAGCAGGGCTATCATGCCGAAAAGAGTTCTTCTTTGCATTGTTGTCAGTAGTTTATTGTTTGTTTGTCGGCAAAGGTACGCAATTATTCTAAGAAAACGCCCATATTTCACATTTATTATTTATCTTTGCAGCCCAAATGGCAACAATTCATCCATTACATACCGATAAGATGCCGCCCGAACGGTTCACCTACCCGTTCTGCTACGAGCCGCACCCGCTGTGTGTGTTAGCCGCACAGGAGGTGCAGCAGGAACTGCAGCGGATGACGCTCACGGAGGGGAAGATGTTCGGCGTGCTGGTGGTAGCCTCTCCCGCCGGGGGGAAGTTGGAGGGGGCTTCCCTGGGCTTTCTCGCCGCCTACTCGGGTCTGCTCGAAGGGCGCAACGACTGGCCCTACTTCGTGCCGCCCGTCTTCGATGCCCAGCAGCCCGACGGCCATTTCAAGCAGGAGGAGCGGCGCATCAAGGACGCTCCCGACCACAAGCTGCTGTCGCAGCAACTCCAGCTGTGGCTCTTCCGGCAATACCGTTTCTTGAATGCCCGTGGCGAGGTGAAGGACCTGGTACACGTGTGGCAGGACTACCACTGCTCGGCGCGCATCCGCCGCAAATACCCGCTGCCGCCTGGCGGCACGGGCGACTGCTGCGCACCGAAACTGTTGCAGTATGCCTACCAGAACGGACTGAAGCCCGTCTGCATGGCCGAGTTCTGGTGGGGACCGTCGCCGAAGACCGAAAGGCTACGGGTAGGCGACGATGAGTCGGGAATGATCCGGCAGCACGGGCAGTTCTACCCAGCCTGTCGCGGCAAGTGCAAGCCCGTGTTGACGTGGATGCTGCAGGGCCTCAACGTAGACCCCAACCCCGAGGAGCAGACTGGACAACCGCAGTTGGACATCGACATCGTCTACGAGGACGACTGGATCATCGTGGTCAACAAACCGTCGGGGCTGCTCAGCGTTCCCGGCCGCGTAGGCCCCTACTCCGTAGCAACCATCCTGCACCAGCGCTATCCCGACTCGCTGCTTGCCCACCGCTTGGACATGGGCACCAGCGGACTGATGGTTGCCGCCAAGAACCGCAGCGTCTATGCCGACCTTCAGCGCCAGTTCACCGACCATACCATCCGCAAGACTTATGTCGCCCTCTTAGATACCTCCCTTCACCCATCACCCATCACCCATCACCCAACAGGCCGCATAGAGCTGCCCCTGCTCAGCGACCCCATCAACCGTCCCCGACAGGTGGTGGACTACGAGCGTGGCAAGGAGGCCGTCACCGACTACGAAATGCTCGACGACCACCGCGTACGGCTCTGGCCCCGCACTGGCCGTACCCACCAGCTGCGCATGCACTGTGCCCACCCCGAAGGCCTTGGCTGTCCCATTCGTGGCGACGAGCTATACGGCCACCCTTCCGACCGGCTCTACCTGCACGCCGAGCGCCTGGAACTAACGCATCCCGTCACTGGCGAACGAATGACCTTCGAGCTACCAGCCCCGTTCTGACGTTTTTACTTTTTCATTTTATACTTGTGCAACTTCAACATCTGCTCGGCATAGCGGAAACCGAGGATGCGCATGCCTTCAGTACTAAAATGAAACTGGTCGCCAGTGCTCTCGCAATCCTTCGCCGAGATGATATAGGAGTTGGGAAGGGTCTTGGGCAGGTTGGGCAGAATGTCGACGTTAAACCGCCAGCACACGCCACACATGTTCGACTGTCCGAGACAGAGGAAGATGTGGAATTTCTTATCGGGCTTAGCTGCCTCCGCCATTAGCGACAGACAGAACAAAAGCACCAACGTAAGTACCTTTTTTGTTTTCATATTTTATAGTTGATTCGCATAGTTTGCCTGCAAAGGTATTAAAAAAGGCAGAAAACAAGGAAGTAACGGAAATTTTAGATAAAAACTTGTGGTTTCCGAAAAAATGTTTATCTTTGCAACGGAATTTTCAAAAATGTATTTGTTATGAATAGTGTTCAACCTACGGTGTTCAATCCCGCACAACTCTATCTCCTTAACGTCTTTTCCCATATCAAAAGCGATGAGGAGCTGAACGACATCAAGCAGCTTGTAGCCAACTACTATGCAAAGCGGCTCGACGATATGACCGAGAAGATGTGGCAGTCAGGGGAACTTGACCAAAAGCGTCTTGACGAAATCAACGAGATGGATCTTCATGCTTGGCTGCGCGAACAAAAGGCTCAAGAAGAAGCCGAAAAGTAGTCTATGCGTATAGTTCTCGACACAAATAGTCTTGTGCAGTGCGTTGGTCGTCACAGTATTTACCGTGACGTTTGGTTGTCTGTGTTGAAGGGGCAAAACACATTGTGTGTCTCTAACGAAATACTCTTTGAATACGAGGAAATCCTGAAACGGTTCTTCAGACCAGAATTTGCAGAGGCTGTCATCGGCGCCCTCATGGAGAGCGGGCATGTTGAACTTATTAATCCCACATTCCGTTTCAACCTTATCGCCGCTGACCCTGATGACAACAAGTTCGTTGACTGCGCCATACAAGCCAACGCACGCTACATTGTGACCAATGACAAACACTATGAAGTGCTTAGGTACATTGATTTCCCTAAAGTGGGTGTTATAAAGTTGATGGACTTTCTGCTGTTGATTCATGGGTAATTGCGCCAACCGCAAACGTCAAGAGTTGATTCCATATTAACTCCATATTGACATCGCCTTTTTTGACAAATCTGACTTACTATTCCTTCGAGACAAGTACATGCCCCCTATGTCCTTAATGGTGCCATATTATAGTTTCACGAACTCCTCAACGGTATAAGTCTTTCTGTTTTTACAAGACATGTAGACTGCCTCAGATATTGAATAAACCATTCAAGTTCCTCCATTTCCTTACACTTCACAGAGTAAGGAAGAATCCTCTTTCCTTTACCTTCGTAGTTTCTGTCCAGTTCCTTGTAATATACTTCTTTCCACATGTTTTTCCATTATTAACGCAGGCCTATCTTCAGAATGATTCAGCTGGAGCGGACTTCAGCGTTTCACTTTCCATAAATTTCCTTCAAATGTTTTTGATACGCATCGAGGATTTCCGACGAGCGCCTAGAACTGACGCATCCCGTGACAGGCGAACGCGTGACCTTCGAGCTTCCAGCCGCTTTTTAACCCACTACCTTGAAAAAGAATACTTCGTCTTCACGTAAGTCTGGGCGATTGGTAACCTTTTTTACATATTCATCTATCAGGTGTCGCCAATCGTTTGGTTTCATGTTGTTATACTTATTTTGGAACATACCGATACAAACAGAGTAGATGTTTTTCATCATGGTACCGCCATCCATTTCCATCATGTTGTGAATCAGTTTGCGTACTTCTGCATCATCATTTACATCCCTCAGCATAGCAGCCTCAGCAACCAATCGAACTTCTGCTGCTTTTCGCGAAGGCTTCTTCTTGACTGGTTCTGCCACTTCATGTATTTTCTCTTTTAGTTCTTCAATGGTATAAGGAGGATCTTTCCGATGTAGCATATAATGACAGTTGGGACAAACGGGGGCTAAGTCCGTATCTACATTTAGTTGATATTCCTTTCCAATAGAAGAGATTGGTGTCAGATGATGCACATGGATAAAGTTCTTGCCTATCTCTCCATAAGTGGCCTCAAAGTCGCGTCCACAAACCAGACATTGATAGCCTTTCTTCGCAACGCACTCCCTGCGAGCCTTTTGATTGCGCTCATACTTGTTGGCTTTCACAGTAACCAAAGCACCCTCATAGAGCAGGCTGTCATCTTCTGGATAATCTACGTCATAGACGTCTTCGTTGACCATCTGATGAGGGTGCAGCAGGAACTCTAACAGCCCCTCTTCCTTGCACTCCCTAACGCTACGGGGTATTCCCTGATACCCATGTTCATGCAGATGATGCAAAGATAAAATATCATCCTTGTATTCCTCAAGCAACTTGAATCGGGCATAGAAGGAAATGATGTTTCCGTAATACTGGACTTTATCTGTCCAGAAAGGTTCCTGCTCAAATGCGTCATCAAAGATCATCTTGACCTTCACGACCTCCATTTTATAATGGATGCGTTTCTCAGGGGTCGTTTTATAGATGAACACAATGTCCCCAACTGAGAACTTATCCGTTCTCCAGTCTACCAAACCGCCTTGTGCCTTAATGGCATCACCGATTCGGAAGGTGCTGTCGTTGCTTGGAACTATCCAGTACTTCATACTATTCCATTGTCAGAACCTTTGTTGACTCTTCGCCAAACTGAGAGACTACGCGGACGGCAATCTTCTTGCCCTGCTCGTAGGGGATTGGCTCGCTCTTGAAGTCGTAGAGCGTATCCCAAATCTCATCGTTGAATTCCAGACGCAGGGTGCGCTCGGCCTTTTTCTTTGCCAGGTCTTTGGCAACCGTATCGAGGCCTTTGCGCCAAGCTTTGAAGTCATCCTTACTGCCACCACAGAAGTGGATGCTGCGTACTTTGAAGAGACCACCCGTATAGTTGTCATCCATCTCCCAATAGGCGATGTCGTTCACATTGCGGGCTTTTACCTCATCTTGTATGGGGTCGTACATATCCATACCGTTAATCTCTACATGGCATTTGCCGTCGCCGTCGTTCACCAAACTGATGTCAGGCTCACCGATGATGATAAATGAGCCTGCTTTCTTGTCTTTTTTCAGCAGACCGTCTTGCAGCAGATCGTCGCTCATGCGAACCTTTGACACTTGGAACGTACCGAAGTTGTAGTCTTTGTTCTCGCCACTCTCAATGCTGTCCTCAAAAGAGAAGCCAAGAATCACAAGCCAGTTCGATTCGTCCAGATGCTGACGGAAAGCACGAACAGCTTCGTTCACAGCGTGTTTGCTGACTGTTCCAAACTTAGGGCCAATCATAAAAAACACGCAATGTTCCGTTCCGTCCTCCTGTTTATAATAACCCTTGGCATTCAGATAAGGCTCGTCCAGATGTTCCATCGAGTGCATCACGGCTTGTTGTTGTTTCACGCCATTACGAATTCCGTTGGCCTTCAGGTTGTTGAAGATGCGTTCAGTAAAGGCTGCATATTCGTCATAGTCGTTCTGCTTGTCATTCAAACTTTCTGGTGAACTGACATCAAGGCTCTGCAATGTTTCAACTGTAAACGGACCACTCACACGGATTCGCTTCTTGTCCTCCTCTGGCTGGTCGTATAAGGTTTCTTCATCAAAGGGCAAATCATTGGCCAATGCCTTCATTGTGATATGGGGCACCTTCTTATAAACAAAACCTCTTCGAATATTAGGATTCTCGCTGTCATCGTATGTTTTATAGTATGGGAACAAAGCCGTAGTCAGTCGCTTCTTGGCAATATTCAACGCTATACGGCTGGTGTCAATTGTAATCCATCTTCGTCCCCATTGCTCTGCGACATATGCTGTTGTACCACTTCCGCAAGTCGGGTCAAGAACAAGGTCGCCTGGGTCTGATGCCATAAGTATACATCGTTGAATAGGCTTTGTAGATGTTTGAACAACATATTGCTTGTCTTGCTCTGCAGTACCCATTGTGTCATCCCACAGATTACTCAGATTAACAACAGGGAAATCATCGAAATAAATTTTATAGTTTAGGAAGTCTTTAGTTTTTATAATTCGATTCAATTTGACAAGTTTGTTCATTCCGTCTGGATATGTAGCAGACCAATGCCTGTTCCGTGGAGGCAAATATGTTTTACCGTCAAATACGAATGGTTGTTCTTCTGATGCAGAATCCTGGGATGTAATAGGTCCACCTAAAAAGATTCTTGCACCTTTAGGAAGTAACTGAGGATTAAGTTGTTCTTCTATTCTAATTGGCCTAATAGTTCCATCTTTTTCCTCTATTCTGTTATATCTAAGACCTACACCTTCAGTGAGACTCTTTTGAATATACAATTTTCTAATTTTTACCAAGGTAATATCCTTTGAGTACCAAAGAATGTAATCTGAAATATTGCTTATAGTATTACTTGCTAATCCACCACTTTTCTTTGTTGTTATCATGCTAATAAAGTTCTCACTTCCATAAACTTCATCCAAAACGCTTCTAACAAGATGTACATTTTCATCTGATATTTGAACGAATACAGAACCACTCTCTGTAAGCAATTCTCTTGCCATAACTAACCTATCACGAAGATAGGAAAGATAGCTATGGATGCCCAACTCCCATGTATCACGGAATGCCTTAATCATTTCCGGTTCACCAGAGATATTACTATCATTGTCTTTTACATCGCGACTATTCAACTTCATCTGCCAATTAGAGGCATACTTAATTCCATACGGCGGATCAAAGTAGATGCATTGCACCTGCCCCTTCATTCCCTCGCGATTCAGCAAGGAATTCATCACCAGCAAGCTATCTCCTTGAATCAGTCGGTTCTGCCAATTGTCGCTATGCCTGTAGTAACCAGCCAATCGTTCCAGTTCATCCTCTTGCTCTTCCTCAAAATCACCAAACAAGTCGAGTTGTAACTTCGCACTCTCGCTCTTATGCTCATGCAGTTCATAGAGACTGTCGATGATGGCCTCCGGGCGAATGTCTTCATGCTTATACAGGCTTCGGATGTCTGTGCGCAACTGCGGCATATAGTCGGGATTGTCCTCATCGTCGTTCTTATACTTGTTGAGCCAATAGAGTTCCGGATCTCTACCACGCTGGAACTCATGGCGGAAGATGTCGTATTCACTCTGTTCTGGCATGCCACTAATAGCCATCTGTTCCTCTCCCTGATGGGCACTGTCAGGAATGGCAGCACGCTTGTCGTTGTGCTTAATACTACTTACGGGGCGATTCTTATCGTATGTCATAGTTGCTTGATTTTATCGTTTATGAGTTTTTCTAATTGGTCAATATCTCTTATTTCCAGCAAGTCCCAAGTACCGTAGGTCTTGAGGTTGTTGGCAGCAGGAATCCAATAGTCTTTCAGATAGTGACGCTTGGCTTCTTTGTTGCCTGACTTCTTGCCTTGCAAGCGTCCTTCGGCCGAGCGATCACTATCAAAGTCTTCACACTCTACTATCAGGTTTATTCCCTTGACACGAACAATGAATGTAGGCTGATATTCCTTATTCTCATCACCAACGGTATAAGGAATGCGGAAACCGAGATAGGTGTTCTTTACCCAACACTCTACACACTCCATTGAGTCAAGTGTCTTGGCTGCTATTTGCTGCCAGCTATTGTCTTCGGCTATCACGTAGTTGACATGACTCTTATGTGTAGGATAGACCGTTTTATTCGTGGGGCGATAAACATGGATGGTACTGCCTTCTGGGTTGTAGTAGTTGAGCACAGCAGAAATCTCTTCGTGGTCCTCATTGGCTTTATGAACACCTTCCATGATGTTGTCAAGCACAGCCTTATAGTTCCAAAGCATCACCAAACGTTTCTGCTCTGTGCTCCCATCGCCACCAATAATCTCCAGTTGTTCATTGTACCATGTCTCCACAATCGTCTTGATGTCAGGAAACTTCTGGAACTGCTGGCCATGTTCGCGACTGGTATAGTATTCGCGAATCATCAGATGGGCAAAATAATAGATGACCTGCAAATCACGCAATTCCATATAGTCTGTTTTCAGCATCTTCTGATCACCATTCACGACTGTCTGCAAGACGGTTTCCGTAGGAATCTGATTGAAGTTGAGCTGGAATTTGGGAAGACCAGTAAAGTCTGCTTTCAGAGAACCCTCGATATTATCTGAACGATAGCCCGTAATGACAGGGAATCGAATCTCCATTTCTTTACGCTCGGGCAAAGCGCGGATAATGGCCTTGGGTTTCTGAGGTTTCGTTACTACCGTATCACCACCTTTGAAAGTGTTGAATGGTACACCAATGATACGGGCGTATTCTGGTGGGAACTTGTAGGTAACATTTTCTGGGTTATATCTTTTCAAATCTTTGCGATCTATCTCCCGTCCCAGTTTGTCGTAGGGAATCAAATCATAACTCTGACGACGCAGAGCACGGCCTACCACCTGTTCGCACAACAGCTGACTGCCAAAGGCACGGATGCCACAGACATGGGTGACGGTATTGGCGTCCCAACCTTCCGTCAGCATCGATACGCTGACCACGCATTTGATGTCGCCACCCAACTTGCCGGGCTTGCCGACGGTATTCACCACTTCTCGCAGGATGTCTGCATCCGTCAGGTTATCGGCAGAACCAGCACCATGCTGATTGGCATATTCATGGCGGAATTCCTCTATCTCGTTGGCGTACGCTTTCTTGAATGCCTCGTCAATACGGGTTGACGCTTCATCAAGTGCAGAGGAATCTATCAATAGTGTTGGGAACTTCTCTTTGGGCAAGCCCATACCATCGTAGTTCGAGAACACATCGAAACGACCTTTGCGATAGCGAGGCTCACCATCTTCGTTGACACCGTCCTGATAGCCGGCAATGTCGCGATAGACCTCATGTGAAACGGTTGTGTTATTGCAAACCACTATCAATACAGGCGGAGCCGTATAGAGTGTACCCATGGCTTCGAATGCCTGTCGCAGACCTCTGTCGTAGTCCTCATAGTCTTTCACGAATTGCTCTAAGGCTGTGTTCAGAAGCGTTGGCAGGTTAGGTGCCTGAACAGCCAGGGCTGAAGTATCTACATGATCTTCCTTGTCTTTTTTCTTCTGAGCACGCATGCCACGCTTGGGCAGTTTATCTTTGATGCATTCGTAGATATTACGAAGCTTGGGTTCGTCCAAGTCTGTCGTATTGTCATAGGCTGGCAGATAGGGAATCTTTACCAATCCGCTTTCAATGGCATCCACCAGACCGAAATCGCTTACCACCCAAGGGAAGAGAGAGTATTCCGGATAGCCTGAGCCTTTCAGGTAATAAGGTGTAGCAGAGAGGTCGTAAACCTGCTGTAGTTTATAACCCAAAAGTTTCATCTGGCGCAGACCTTCATACCACACCATAGCGGCCTCGTTCTCTTGTTTCAGGTCACTCTTTTCGTCCTCTGTCAGACTCTTATCCTTGTTTTGTCTGGGCAGATAGCAATGGTGAGCTTCGTCGTTGATAACAACGATACGCTTGCCTTTCACACCTTTCTCCAAGATACGGCTCAGCATCACGCTGTAGTCTTCCTTGTCTTTTTGAGTCACCAACTCTCCATCTACCCATTTCTGCTTGCCGTCAAGAGGCGAGGCATGCTTGCCAGAAAACACACGAGGCAGGAACTGCTGGTAATTGACAATGGTGATGCTGGCATTCAGTCCACCCAGTTCTTTCTCAAATTGAGGTGGTATCAGTCCACGCTGATGGTAGTAGTCTGTTCGTTCAAAGTTATTGCTGCGCTGACTATAGTCTAACTGCAACACGGAAAGGCGGTCGCGAATGGTAATACCTGGTGCACAAAGCAGGAAATGGTCTGCATAGTGGGTATCCATCGGATTGGCCCGTTTGTTCAGGTAGTTATAGAGAATCAGCATCGCCATCACGACCGTTTTACCTGTACCCGTCGCCATTTTGAAGGCTGTACGAGGCAGCACATAGGCATCGTCTTTCGAGACGGTATGCCTGCGCTCACCCAACAAATTCAGGATATAGTTACCTGTATTGGGGTCGCGCTCTGCTATCTCGTTCAGCCAGACTGCTGTTTCCACAGCCTCACGCTGGCAGAAGAACAAACGAAGGTTCGCTCTGCGTTCCTTATTATTGAACCAGAAGTCAAGCAATTCCTTGGTGATACGAGAGGCTCTGGGATAGCCAGCCTCCCGCCATGTCTTTACCTCTTTACGAATGCCATTGATAAACTCGGCATTAGGATCAACGGAGATAAAGTCTTCTTGCGAGAAGAAGGTCTTTTCTCCTCGTTTCTTAGGCACGATATTCACGTCATAGCCAAATGGCCTTCGCCCATTGATGACGGTGGCATAGTCTATGTTACCGTTCAAATCGGTGTCGTAGTAATACTGCGGTTCCTCGTACGGATTGTTCAGTACGGGATTTTCGTTATTGGCTTGCATAAGCGTTATCGTTTATGCGCTGCTCTCTAAAAAACAAAAGTCTGACCAAACACGAAAAACGTGGACAATTACTCATCCACATTCCAGGTGCTTGGTCATACCCATCAAGGAAACAAGTAACGTCCACGCATAGCGTGAACGTCTGCATGTTTTAACCTTGACTCCTTCTGCGACCAAGCTTTGGAATGTTCTGTAAACAGCAAACGCTATATTATACCCTCAAAAATCATACCGCCACCCTGCGCTCAGGGCCTGTTGGCAGTACTTGAGGGCAAAGGTAAGCATTTTCTTTGATATTGCAAAGGGATTGGGGAATTTTTTGTTTTGAGGGGACAAACGAAGAAAGACCTCCCAACCTCCCGTTTTCTTCTGAAACGCCTTTGTAGAAAGGGGTTTGAGGACGGGAGGTCAAAAGCTGAGACCTCCCGTCGACCTCCCGTCTGACCTCACGCCACCTTCTTCGGAACAGCCCTGTAGTAAGCCACGTGGGAATGCTCCTTGTGCTCGAATCTCAGCTCTGTGAGAGCCTTCCCAAGACGGATCTTCGTCGTGTGATCGCTCTTTACGGACGGATACTCCTTCTGAATGATGCTGTTTCTTTACTCGGAGCAAGGTGCCGGGTTAGTCGGAGCAAGGTGCCGGGTTAGTCGGAGCAAGGTGCCGGGTTAGTCGGAGCAGGCAAACAGAGACAAATAAACTTTCAATACATTAAAAAATGCTTAATTATGCCGCAGTTACAAAAGTTTAGGGTAATTTTGCAGGCAAAATAATGCAGGCAATGAGCTTAACAGGATTAGTCAGCAAGGTATTCCGACCCCGACAAAAGGATCTGGAACGGCATCTGAACGAGGGCGAGACGCTGCAGCGCGAGGTGCTGAAGCGGCTGACGGCGCGTGCCACCGACACGGAATACGGCCGGCAGCACGCCTTCAGCGACATTCACGACTACGAACAGTTCGTGAAGCGCGTGCCCGTGAACACCTACGAGGAACTGAAAGGCGCGATTGACCGTATGCGCCACGGCGAGACAGACGTGCTCTGGCCAGGCCGCACAAAATGGTATGCCAAGTCGAGCGGCACGACGAACGACAAGTCGAAGTTTATTCCCGTCACGAGCGAGGGCCTGCAGCACATCCACTATGCGGGAGCCTTTGACACGGTGGCCCTCTACCTGAGGAACAACCCGCAGAGCCGCCTCTTCGACGGCCGCGCCCTGATTCTGGGCGGCAGCCACTCACCCAACTACAACCTGCCCGGCTCGCTGGTAGGCGACCTGAGCGCCATCCTCATCGAGAACATGAACCCTCTGGCCAACCTCGTCCGCGTGCCCAAGAAGCAGACGGCCCTGCTCGCCGACTTCGAGGTGAAGCGCGACCGCATAGCCCGCGAGGCCCTGAACAAGAACGTGACCAACCTCAGCGGCGTCCCGTCGTGGATGCTCTCGGTGCTCGACCGCGTGATGGAGCTCAGCGGCAAGGAGCATCTGGAGGAGGTGTGGCCCAACCTGGAGGTCTTCTTCCACGGCGGCGTGGCCTTCACGCCCTACCGCCAGCAGTATGAGCGGCTCATCACCAGCCCCCGCATGCACTATATGGAGACCTACAACGCCAGCGAGGGCTTCTTCGGCCTGCAGAGCGACCCGCAGGACAAGTCGATGCTGCTGATGCTCGACTACGACGTGTTCTATGAGTTCATTCCCTTGGACTCGTTGAAGGTGGAGGGTGTTGGGTTAAAGGAGAATAGTTCGAGCGGAGATGGCATTCTCCCTCCACCCTCCACCTTTAACCCTCAACCAGTTCCCCTCTGGGGCGTGGAGCCGGGCAAGAACTACGCCATGCTCATCACGACGTCGTGCGGCCTGTGGCGCTACAAGATTGGCGACACCGTGCGCTTCACGTCGGTAAACCCCTACAAGTTCGTCATCTCCGGGCGCACGAAGTCGTTCATCAACGCCTTCGGCGAGGAGCTGATAGTCGACAATGCCGAGCAGGGACTGCAGTACGCCTGCCAGCAGACGGGCGCCGAGGTGCTGGAGTACACCGCCGCACCGGTCTTCATGGACGAGCACGGCAAGTGCCGCCACCAGTGGCTCATCGAGTTCAACCGCCCGCCTCAGGACCTCAGCCAGTTTGCGCAACTGCTTGACCAGCAGCTCCAGACGGTGAACAGCGACTACGAGGCCAAGCGCTACAAGAACATCACGCTGCAGCCGCTGGAAATCATCGTGGCCCGCCCCGGACTGTTCAACGACTGGCTGAAGCAGCACGGCAAGCTCGGCGGCCAGCACAAGGTGCCCCGTCTGAGCAACGAGCGCACGCACATAGAGCAACTGCTGAAAATAAACTAAGAGCCCACCCAAGCCCTCACGAAGGGAGGGATGTTTAGAGTGATAATGTAATGAAAGAACGATTAATAAAATATGTAACCGGACATCCCTCCCTTTGGGAGGCCTTGGGTGGGCTTCTTGTCCTGCTTCTTGTGTCTTGCGCCAGAATGGGCAGCCCCGACGGCGGATGGTACGACGAGACACCGCCGTACGTCGTCAGCTCGACGCCCCAGGACAGGTCGACAGGCGTGGACGGCCAGCGCATCGTCATCAACTTCAACGAATACATCAAGCTGCAGGACGCACAGAGCAAGGTTATCGTCTCGCCTCCCCAGCTGGAGATGCCTGAAATCAAGGACAACGGCAAGCGCATCATCGTGGAGCTGAAGGACTCGCTGAAAGCGAACACCACCTATACCATTGACTTCGGCGACGCCATCAGCGACTTCACCGAAAGCAATCCCATGGGCAACTACGCCTTCACCTTCTCGACGGGCTCACAGGTCGACACACTCGAAGTGGCAGGATACGTACTGAGCGCCGAGAACCTGGAACCTGTCAAGGACATACTCGTCGGACTCTACCAGAACCTGGCCGACAGCGCTTTCACCACAGAGCCGATGATACGCATCTCGCGCACCGACAGCCGAGGCCACTTCTCCATCAAGGGCGTGGCTCCCGGCACCTACCGGGCATACGCGCTTAAAGATGCCGACAACGACTACGTCTACAGCCAGAAGAGCGAGATGCTGGCCTTCAACCACGACACCTTCGTGCCGACATGGAAACCCGACACCAGGCAGGACACCATCTGGCGCGACACGCTGCACATCGAGAACATCATGCGCACGCCCTACACACACTTCCTGCCCGACGACATCACCCTGCTGGCCTTCACCGCCGTGCAGGACAGCCGCTACCTGCTGAAGACTGAGCGCAAGGAACCCAACCGGCTCGACTTCTACTTCACCTACGGCGACTCGCTGCCACCACGGCTCAGGGGGCTTAACTTCGATGCCGACAGCGCCTTTGTCGTTGAGTCGGCACTGACTAACGACACCGTCTACTACTGGCTGCGCGACACCACGCTCATCAACCAGGACACCCTGATGGTCGAAGCCTTGTACAATGTGACCGACACGACGAACATGCTCGTCAGCAAGACCGACACCCTGGAGTTTCTGGCCAAGACGCCCTACGAAAAGCGCCTGAAGGCCAAGCAGAAGGAGCAGGAGGACTGGCAGAAGGCCCAGGAAAAGAAGAAAAAGAAAGGCGAGAAATACGACTCCATCCCACCGCGCGAATTTCTGAAGCTGAAGATTTCGCCATCGGGCAACATCGAGCCCACCAGTCGCATCATCTTCGAGTCGCCAACGCCCCTGGAGCGCGTCGACACGTCGGGCATCCACCTGACGGTCAAGGTCGACTCCACGTGGCAAAAGATTGACTACACCTTCAGACCTAAGAAGGAGAACATCAGGCAGTACGAGCTGTATGCCAAATGGCAGGCTGGCAAGGAGTACAGCCTCGACATCGACTCGGCTTCATTCGTCGACATCTACGGACTTGAGGTGAACAAAAGCAAACAGAGCCTGAAGCTGAAGAAAATTGAGGATTACGGCACGCTGACGGTCAACCTGACAGGCGTGCAGGACACGGGCATTGTGGTGCAGCTGCTGAACAACTCCGACAACATTGTCATGCAGACAAGAGCCAAGCGGGGTACGGCAAAGTTCGTCTTCGTTAATCCCAGCACCTACTATCTGAGAGCCTTCGTCGATGCCAACGGCAACAACAAGTGGGACACCGGCGACTACGACGCTGACCGTCAGCCAGAGGCCGTCTACTACTACAACCAGTCGGTAGAATGCAAGGCCAAATGGGACATCACCCGCGACTGGAACCTCACCGCCCGGGCGCGCTTCGAACAGAAGCCCGGCGCCATCACCAAGCAGAAAGCCGACAAGGAGAAGAAACAGAGAAACCGCAACCTGGAACGTGCCAAGCAGCTGGGGAAAGAATACATACAAAAAACAACTGGAATGAAACTATGAAGAGAATCAGGAATAACAGATGGTTAATGGTGAGCGTGCTTCTCGCGCTTCACTGTTCATTGCTCTCTGACAATGCCGCCGCACAGCAGTGCGGCATCGAGAACATCGCCTTCAACAGCGGCGAGCGACTGACCTACGACCTCCACTTCAACTGGAAGTTCGTGTGGTTCAAGGTTGGTCAGGCCACCATGAACACCGACCTCACCACCTTCGAGGGCAAGAAGGCCTGGCGGTCGAGCCTCGTCACCGGCGGCAACAAGAAACTCGACAAGTTCTTCACCATGCGCGACACGCTGATCAGCTACTGCTCAACCGACCTGTCGCCACTCTACTTCCGCAAGGGCGCACGCGAGGGCAAACGCTACTATGTCGACGAGCTGTGGTACAGCTATCCTAACAACACCTGTAAGCTGCGCATGCACCGCATCGACGCCGACGGCGAGGAGCACTGGAAGGACGCCCGCTATAAGGACTGCATCTACGACATGATGAGCATCTTCCTGCGCGCACGCAACTTCTCGGCCGAAGGCATGAAAGAGGGCGACAAGATTCCCATGCCTATCAGCGACGCCAAGCGCCTGAGCAACTCGTGGCTCCAGTTCCGTGGCCGCGAGACGTTCAAGGTCGACGACACCAAGGAGAAGTTCCGCTGCCTCGTCTTCTCGTTCATCGAGCGCGAGAACGGCAAGAACCGCGAACTCATACGCTTCTTCGTCACCGACGACAAGAACCACATCCCCGTACGACTCGACCTGAACCTCAACTTCGGCACGGCTAAGGCTTTCCTCAAGAACTACAAGGGTGTGCGCTCGGAAATGACGTCAAAGATCAAGTAACCTTCCATGAACCAAACGACAGACGACGAGAGATACATGCGCCGCTGCCTGCAGCTGGCCAGAAACGGACGGCAGAACGCCAAGCCCAACCCCATGGTGGGGGCAGTTATTTGCCTCCCCCCAGCCCCCTCCCGAAGAGGGGGAGAAGGGCGGATTATCGGCGAAGGCTACCACGTGCGCTGCGGCGAGGGCCATGCCGAGGTGAACGCCTTTGCGTCGGTAAGCACTGAGGACGAGGCCCTGCTGAAGGAAGCAACGATGTACGTCTCGCTGGAGCCGTGCGCTCACTACGGCAAGACGCCGCCCTGCGCCGACCTGATAATCAAGAAGGGCATCAGGCGCGTCGTCGTGGGCTGCCAGGACGACTTTGCCGAGGTTCAGGGGCGCGGCATCGAGAAGCTGCGCGAGGCGGGCATCGACGTCACCGTCGGCGTGCTCGAGGAGGAGTGCCGCGAGCTGAACCGCCGCTTCTTCACCTTCCACCGCTTCTCGCGCCCGTACATTATATTAAAATGGGCTCAGACGGCCAACGGCTTCATCGACGACGATGGCAAGGCTCTGCAGATTTCGTCGCCCTTCACTCAGATGCTATCGCACAAGCTGCGCGCCGAGGAGGACGCCATACTCGTAGGCCGTGTGACCAACGAGCGCGAGCACCCGCTGCTGACCGTCCGCCACTGGCGGGGCAGCAGTCCGAAGCGTCTGGTAGTAGACCGCACCCACCCGCTGAACCTCAACAGTCTGCACGCCCACAACATCCAGTCGCTCATCGTCGAGGGTGGCGCCAAGACGCTCCAGTCGTTCCTCGTGCAGAGCCTCTGGGACGAAATCCGCGTCGAGACCAATCTCGCGCTGACCGTCGGCGGCGGCACCCGTGCCCCCCAGCTGCCGGCCAACGCTACCGTCGTCAGCCAGCAGCGCTACGGCGACAACCAGATAGTGACATACAGGAAAAAAGAGAAAGACTAAAGCTTGTCGGACAGGCCACATCCTACACCTGAACCTACACCCGCAACGGCAACATACCCCCGTATAAATATACAATTTGAACTATACCCGCCGTCTTTCAACCAAAAGGGGGCGGTTTTTGCGTAAAACCCGGCGCCTTTTGTCAGAAACCCGCCGCCTTTTGGTGAAAAAGTGCCACTCTCTGGGCATTGCATATTTATTCTTACTTGCAAGTCGCACTCACAGAAATCAGTGTAAAAGGCTATAATTGTCAATCACACTTTTTACCCAGCACTTCCTACACTTCCAACACCTGACTTGGGTGTTGGAAGTGTAGGAAGTGTAGGATAAAAAGTACATATAATAATCAATATATGGGGACAAACTTGACAATCCCAGCACAGTGCCGGACTTTCGGTGATTCTGTGGTTTCCGTGTGACACAGGCAGGCGTTTTTGTGCTTAGCTGAAAGAAATTATAGCAAATTGTTTGGTGCATTCGCTTTTTATGCTTATCTTTGCCGAAAATTGATATTGTAGCAGAACAAAGACATGACAGGAAAGTATCTTGACCCGAAGGCAGACCTCACCTTCAAGCTCGTCTTTGAGCATGAAGACTTGCTGATAAGCCTGCTTAACGCCCTGCTGCCCCTGGACGAGGGCAAGCAGATTGAGCACGTGGAGTATCTTCCGGCTGAACTGGTGCCTGAGAACCCGGCGAAGAAAGATAGTGTGGTCGACGTGCGCTGCCGCGAGACCGGCGGACGGCACTTCATCGTGGAAATGCAGCTGAACTGGAACAATGAGTTCCGCCAGCGCGTCGTACTCAACGCTGCCAAGGCCATAGTGAAGCAGCTGAAGCCCGGTGAGGAATACAAGCTGGTGCAGCCCGTCTACTCGCTGAACCTGATCAACGACACAGGCTTTGAGAGCGGCCCCGACGACTTCTATCACGACTACGCCATCGTAGACGTAGCGCACAACGACCGCCGCATCGAAGGCCTGCGCTTCGTGTTTATCGAGCTGCCCAAGTTTAAACCCAAGACGATAGCTGAGAAGAAGATGGCGGTGCTGTGGCTGCGTTTCCTCACCGAGATTAACGTCAGGACCGAGGAGGCTCCCGCCGAGCTATTAGAGAACCCTGCCACGGCGAAGGCCCTGAAACTGCTTGAGAAGTCGGCCTACACCGAGGGTCAGCTCATAGCCTACGACCGCTTCTGGGATGCAGTCTACCGTGAGCGCACGTTCTATGACGATGGATTCAGGAAAGGCCAGATTGACGGCTGGGAAAAAGGGTGCGAGCAAGGACGGGAAGAAGGCCGCAAGGAAGGACGAGAAGAAGGCCGGGAAGAAGGACGCAAGGAAGGACGAGAAGAAGGAATTCTCACTGAAAAGAGGAATACAGTTCGCCGGCTTCACGCCTTGGGACTGACTGCAGAACAGATAGCACAGGGTTCCGGTCTCTCCACTGACGAAGTTAACAGTATCTTACAATAGAGCGCACACACACAGAAAAAGCCCCCGACGGTCGGGGGCTTTTTCTGTATGTGTGAGCTAAGCTGAAATTACTGAGCGAGGTTCACCAGAGCATTACGCGAAGCAACGATTTTCTCCTTGGCATCGGCCAGCTGAGCCTTGAACTCGTCGACGGTCGTGGCGTTGAGCACGGTCAGCGGAGCGATGGCCTCAGCAACGGACACCAAGTCGGGATCATACTCGGTCAGGCGGTTCAGGGCATCCTGAATCAGAATGATGCGGAACGTCACGTTGGCAGCAGCGTCGTCATCGAAAGCAGCCACGAACTTCTCAGTGTTCTGCGATGTGACATAGAGCTGCTCAACGAGCGAAGAAGCGACAATCTGCCAGAAATAGTTGATACGGCCGTTCTGGTTCATAGCGTCGTAGAGTTCCTGAGCGGTCTCGTAGACACCAGACTTACCCTCGATGGCCTTGAACGACGGGTCGTTGATGTCGGCAGCCAGCTTGGCAATAGCCTTGTCAAGGTCCTCGGTCCCCATGTCATAGAGCTTGGCCACTTCCTTGTCGACCTCGAGTGCGCTCAGTACGCGATACTTCTCAGAGAGGGTCATGGCGTTGTCGGCAGCAGCGACGTTAAGCAGATAGTCAGGCTTTACCTGCTTCTCTGCGTCGGTCAGCTTGATGACGCCGTCTTTCTGTACCACGGGCAGCTGCTTGAGTTTGCCGAGCTCACTGGCCAGGCTGTCGAAATGCATCTTGATGCTGGCTTCAATCTGCTCCTGCTCGAAGCTCTTTGCCGAATCCTTAACATCCACGTCGTTGGTGGTCTTCTTTCCTCCGCAAGCGGCGAGGGTCAATGCTGCAAATGCTACAGCGAGAATTGATAATTTTTTCATTTTGCTAAAAGTTTAGATATTAATAATGTTATTACGATAATACTCATCAACAGCAGTACACAGATGTTGAACCACAGGGTCTTGACGTGCCACGTGCCCAGAATCTTCTCACTGCTGTAGAACGGTGCACGGCCTATGTGGCTCTGAGGCGTGAGGAACACCAGGCCGGCACGGGGCACGATGACGTTGTCGACGACATCGAGCATACGGCCCTGGTCGGCACCGACGACAAACTCCTCCAGCTTCAGGTTGTAGTTGTCGCGCTTCAGCTGCAGCATGGCGTCCTTGCCCTCCGTCCGCAGCAGTTCGCTCATCAGCCGGTCGCCTTTCAGCGTGGCGGCATTGCAGCGGTCCGAGAGCAGCTGCTCGGCCTCCTTCATATACTGCTTCAGCGACTCATAGTCGCCAGCCCCTGCATAGGGCTTCATGCCCAAGTAGGCAGTCAGCAAGGGCAAGTTCTGCTCAATGGTCTTGATGTGGCCGGGGTTCACCTCCTTGCCACGTTTCTGCTCGTCCTGCATGGTTTCCAGCTGCGACTGCAGTTCGTAAAGGAAGCCCATGTTATAATATTGATTCTCAAACTTCTCGCGGTCGGTCTCAAAGAACGGCTTCTCGTACTCGTTGTCGGTGAACGACGTCACGGCCAGAGCCTCGTACGACCAGCGCGACGGTATGAGGTCGCCTACCAGAGGCACGTTGCCCGTGGTGCTTCCGGGCGTCAGGTCAGAGAAGCTGACCACCAGTCCGCAGAGCAGAATCTGCGGAATGAGCAGCATGGGGATGCTGATGTAGATGGCCACCACCGAACTGAGACACTGCGACAGCAGCAGGCCGGTAAGGTTGGCCAGGAAGGCGGTCACGAAGAGAATGAGCCACCACGTGCCGAACAGCCCGTGCAGGCCCATGATAGTGTTGCCCACGAGGATGAAGAGGAATGTCTGCAGGAGCGAGACGGCGGCCATGAACAGGATCTTCGACCAGATATAGCTGCCGTACGACAGCTGCAGGAACTTCTCGCGCTTCAGCAGGGCGCGGTCGCGGATAATCTCCTCGGCAGAGCCGCTCATGCCGACAAACGTAGCCACAATGACGGCCATGAAGAAATAGCTCACCAGGTTCTTGTTCTGCATCACCGAGTAGCCCTCGGGCGGCGCAAAGCGTGTCAGCATGGCGCACACCACGGCCAGCAGCGGTGCCTCCAGCAGGGTGATGAGCAAGTATTGCAGGTTGGTAATCTTGGTCTTGAAGTTGCGGTGCAGGAAGATGGCCAGCTGCTTTAGCGGGCCGGGCTTGCGCTGGTCGGAGGGCGGCACGTCGCTGACCTTCGGCTCAGCCATCGGCTCACGATTCTTCAGGTAGAGCTCGTGCCACGCCTGAGGCGTCATCTTGCGCTCGTCCGACTGTTCGCCACTGCTGTTAAGAGCCTTCTCGTCGATGATGTTCAGCACCACCTCAGGATTTACATTGCCGCAAGTGGGACAGGCACTGGTCCCGGCATCGGCATAGCAGGCGGCCTCCTTGAAATAGGTGATGGCGTCGATGGGGTTGCCGTCGAACACAGGGTAGCCCCCACGGTCGAGCAGCCACAGGCGGTCGAAGAGCTTGTAGACGTCGCTCGACGGCTGGTGGATGTTGACGATGATGAGCTTGCCCTTGAAGGTCTGCTCCTTCAGCAGGTTGACCACCTTCTCCGTATCGGCCGACGACAGACCCGACGTAGGCTCGTCAAGGAAGAGCACCGCCGGCTCGCGTATCAGTTCCAAGGCGATGTTCAGGCGCTTGCGCTGGCCGCCGCTGATGTATTTGTTGATGGCCGAGCCCACCTTCAGGTCCTTGGCGGCGTCGAGTCCCAGGTCCTTCAGCGTCTTCATGACGCGGCGGTCCACCTCGTCGTCGGCCATGCCTTCGAAACAGAGCTTGGCCGTGAACCACAGGTTCTGGTAGACGGTCAGCTCCTCTATCAGCAGGTCGTCCTGCGGCACATAGCCTATCAGCGCCTTGGCCGCCGGCTCTGAGATGTCGTGGCCGTTGATGGTGATGGTGCCCTGCTGCGGCTGCAGCGTGCCGTTGAGCAGTGAGAGCAACGTGGTCTTGCCCGTACCCGAACCGCCCATGATGGCCAGCAGCTCGCCGTTGTGCAGCGTGAAGCTCAGGTCGTGCATGCCGTTGTCGCTACCCGGGAAACGGAAGTTGACATCGCGCCCGCAGAACTCCACGGCCTGCACCGCCTCGGCCTGCTGGCCGCTACGGCGGCGGTAGGCGTCGACGACGGTGCTGTAGTAAAGCGGCTTTCCGCCAGCCTTCAGCACACTGCTCTGCAGCCACACCTGATAGGTATCAGAGAGCACGGGCACGTCGTTCAGCAGCACGGTGCCGCTGCCACTGTAGGTGAAGATGAGCTGTCCCGTCTCCGGTTCGAAGAGCGTCTTCAGCTGGCCGTCAACGTCGTCAATGTGGTGCAGCATGACGCGCTCCGTCTCCTTGCCTATCACGTAGTCGGCATAGTCGCGGAACTGCGCTTCGGTAATGTGGAACTCCTTGGCCATGGCCTTGAACATGACGTTTGACTGTCCCTCCTTGAAACCGCAGAACTCCATGATGCGGAGCAACAGCAGCGACTCCTCGCGCATCGTTATCTTACCATGCAGGTTGGAACAGATCGAAGCCACGACCGACGGCGTGTCTAAGTCGGCGGTCATCTCGTAGGCGCCGCGCAGGTCGCTGTAAAGGTCGACGTAGGTATCAGTATTGCGTATACCGAAATGGTGACGAAGATAGCTGACAAGCATGGCCTTGGCCCATGTCTCGTCAACCTGCTCTTCTTTGCCAAACAAGGCAAACAAGCTAAGAAAACTCGATAAAACGATATCTGTCATTTTCTCTTAGCGCGCGTATAAACTGTAAATTGCGTGCAAATATATGAAAATTTGCAGACTTAGGGCTTGTCGCAAGGGTTAAAAAGAATTAAAGTGCAAGTATTTGTCCTATTTGCGCCCGAAGTCGGCTGGTACCTCACCCCACTTTGAGGTGTCCCACTTGACTATAGGGTTGTGGTAATCGTGGGTGCGGAGCCAGTTCTCAGCACGTGAAATAATCTGGTAAAGCGGCTCAGTCTCTGGCGTCCGCTCCAGCTTGGTCTTACACTGCCGCTTCTTGACCCACAGGATGGCATTGTAGCTGTCGGAATAGATGGTCTTTGCGTGCAGCCCCCGCTGCCAGCAGAGGGCCAGGGCGTGGACGATGGCCAGAAACTCGCCGATATTGTTTGTCCCTTTCATCGGTCCGAAGTGAAACACGCGGTAGCCTGTCTGCAAGTCAATGGCCTGGTACTCCATCGGGCCGGGATTGCCCGAGCAGGCCGCATCAACGGCCCACGCGTCGGCTGTCACTTCCATGGGTAACGGCAGCACGGTATCATTTCTGTATGTCGGCGGATTCTGTATCATCTTGAAATAATCTCTAAACCTTACAACAGCGTAAAGCTGGCGTGCAAAGGTAATAAAAAACAATTGTTTCACAAACCAATGATTCACAAACTTGTCAAATTTAAGATTTATTACATAACAAACGGCAAAAGACAGGGGGCCAAATGGTCAGAGAACATCTACTTTGGGGCACATAGAATCTTAAAATGTGTGAAAGTTTTGGCAGTTACGCAAATTAGCAGTATCTTTGCACTGCTTTAGAGAAAGTTGGTATGCCGCAATGGTGGAATTGGTAGACACGAGGGACTTAAAATCCCTTGACCAGTAATGGTTGTGCGGGTTCGAGTCCCGCTCGCGGCACAATATTCAAATCAAACTAATTTTTTATTTTCAAATGCAGAAAAATCATTTAGTTCTTTTGTCAGCCGCATCTCTTCTGCTTCTGACATCATGCTCAGGTAAACTTGGTGCGCTCTCTGCCGACAACTTTACGGTTACGCCCAATCCTTTGGAGACTCAGGCAGGCAAAGTGCCCGCTACCGTCAACGGCACTTTCCCGGAGAAGTATATGAAGAAGAAGGCCGTAGTGACCGTTACGCCTGAGTTGCGCTACGCCGACGGCCAGACGGCCAAGGGACAAAGCGCCACATTCCAGGGCGAGAAGGTACAGGGCAACGCCCAGACCATCCTCTATCAGGTAGGTGGCCGTTACAACATCAAGACAGCGTTTGACTATTTGAACTGCAACAAGGCCGACATGTACCTGTCGTTCGTGGCACGTGTCGGGTCGAAGCCCGTCTACATTCCCGCTGTCAAAGTGGCCACGGGCATCATCGCTACTTCCGAACTGTACAAGAATTCGCTCAAGACGGCCCAGGCTGCCATCAGCCCCGATGGTTTCCAGCGCATCAACGCCAAGAAGCAGGAAGCTGCCATCAAGTTCCTCATCCAACAGGCACAGCTGCGACAGAGCGAACTGAAGAACAACTCCGTGCAGGAGTTCGTCAGGCTGCTCAACCAGATTAGCAAGGATCGTGAGGGTCTGAAGCTCAACGATGTCGAGGTGTCGGCATACGCTTCGCCCGACGGCGGCTTCGAGCTGAACGACCGCCTCGCTATGGAGCGCCAGAAGAACACCCAGAAATATGTTGAACAGGAGCTGCGCAAGGCACAGTTGAACAATGCCTCCGTCGATGCCAAGTACACTGCCGAGGACTGGGACGGCTTCCAGGAGCTGGTGAAGGCTTCGAACATTCAAGACAAGGATGTCATCCTGCGCGTGCTTTCCATGTATAAAGACCCGCAGGAGCGTGAGCAGCAAATCAAGAACATCTCCAGCGCCTTCAGCGAGCTGGCCGACGGCATCCTGCCGCAGCTGCGCCGTTCGCGCATGATTATCAACTACGAGACTGTAGGCCGCAGCAACGAGCAGATTCAGCAGCAGTTGAAGGCCGACCCCACAAAGCTCAACATTGAGGAGATTCTCTACGCCGCTACACTGGTCGACGAGCAGAATGCCCGCGAGGATATCTACAAGCTGGCTACCGAAGTCTATCCCAATGATGCACGCGCCTATAACAACATTGCCGTGATGGAGTATGCCGCCGGCAATCTCGATGCTGCCAAGAAATACCTGGAACAAGCCCAGAAAGTGAATGCCAGCCTGCCCGAGGCTGCTGCCAACGTGGGACTCATCGCGCTCCAGCAGGGCGATATCCAGACAGCAGAAACTTACATTGCAAAAGCTATTGGTGCCAACGGACTGGCTGAGGTACTCGGTAACCTGAACCTCGCCAAGGGCAACTACGCACAGGCTGAGCAGGACTTCAAGGATGTCTACTCAAACAGTGCAGCCCTGGCCCAGATTCTCAACAAGAACTACGCCTCGGCAGCCGTCACGCTGAAGTATGTCAAGAATCCAGATGCCACGACCGAATATCTGAAGGCCGTCCTCGCTGCCCGTATGGGTAACAATGTCGATGCTGCTCAAGCACTGCGCGCAGCACTCGCCAAGGATCCCAGCTACGCTAAATATGCCGCTAACGACATTGAGCTGAAGAACGTGGCGAAGTAGACTCCTAATGAAGAAAGCATTCGGACACATACTGCTCACCCTGCTTGTAGTTTCTTGTTCATCCCAGAACGATATCTTTGTCCTCAAGGGCAAGTTCAAGAACTTCAATCAGGGTGAGTTGTATATATATAATCTGACAGGACGCGCATCAATCGATACCGTCAAGCTGACCGACGGAAAGTTCTCATACGACATCCTGCAGGAAGACACGGCCCTACTCTCAGTGGTATTCCCAAACTTCTCTGAGATTCCTGTCATAGCCACCCCCGGCGCCTCGCTGGCGATGGAGGGCGACGCCTCACACCTGCGTGAGGTGACAGTCACGGGCACTAAGGACAACGACCGCCTGACCGACTTCCGCCTGCGCGTAGCCGACATGACACCCCCTGAGGCCGAGAAGGAGGCCGAGACCTTCATCAAGGAACAATCGGCATCACCGGGCTGCCTGTATGTCCTCAACAAGTATTTCCTCCTGAAGACGCCAGCCAATTACAAGAAGGTGACTCAGCTTTTGGACGTGATGTCGAAGGCATCGCCCGGCAACATCCAACTTCAGAACCTTAAGAAGCAGGCCCAGGAGCTGAAGACGCTGAAGGTCGGAAGCACCCTACCCGACTTCACAGCCATCACCACCACTGGCAGCCGAGTGACAAAAGCCGACCTTAAAGGCGACGTGAACGTTATCTCGGTATGGAGTTCCTGGAGCATCGAGTCGCAGAACATCCAGCGCCAACTGAGCAAGCTGCGCAAGGAGTACGGCTGGGGCCTTCAGCTGTTAAGCGTCTGTCTCGACGGTAATCCCGAAGAGGCCAAACGACTGATAAAGCGCGACTCGCTGTCGTGGACGCTTGTGTGTGACGGCAAGATGTGGCAGACGCCCATCATCAAGCAACTGGGCATCACGGCCATTCCCGACAACATCGTTACCGACAAGAATGGCAAGATTATTGCGCGTGGCCTTTCACTGGTCGACCTCCAGAAGAAAATCGAGGAAAAACTAAAGAAGTAACCGCCTTTGCTAATGGCAAATAAACTGTTGACAATAATAATAGAAAGATACGACAATGGATTACAATTTCAGAGAGATTGAAAAGAAATGGCAGAAGCGGTGGGTGGAGCAGAAAACCTACCGCGTAGTGGAGGACCCGAAGAAGAAGAAGTTCTACGTACTGAATATGTTCCCCTACCCCAGTGGAGCCGGTCTGCACGTGGGTCATCCGCTCGGCTACATCGCCTCGGATATCTATGCCCGCTACAAGCGCCAGCAGGGCTTCAACGTGCTGAACCCGATGGGCTACGACGCCTACGGACTGCCCGCTGAGCAGTATGCCATACAGACAGGACAGCACCCTGAGAAGACGACGTTTGAGAATATCGACCGCTACCGTTCGCAGCTTGACAAGATCGGCTTCTCGTTCGACTGGGAGCGCGAGGTGCGTACCTGCGACCCTATCTACTACAAGTGGACGCAGTGGGCCTTCCAGCGCATGTTCAAGAGCTACTACTCGACGGCCTCGCACAAGGCGCAGCCCACCATCAAGCTCATTGAGCACTTCGAACTGATGGGCACCAAGGACTGCAACGCCCTGGGCACCGAGGAGCTGAACTTCACCGCCGCCGAGTGGAACGCCTTCTCGGAGAAGAAGAAGCAGGAGGTGCTGATGAACTACCGCATAGCCTACCTGGCCGACACGATGGTGAACTGGTGCCCGAAGCTGGGCACGGTGCTGGCCAACGACGAGGTGGTCGACGGCGTCAGCGTTCGCGGCGGCTATCCCGTGGTGCAGAAGAAGATGCGCCAGTGGTGTCTCAGAGTGAGCGCCTACGCCCAGCGTCTGCTCGACGGCCTTGAGGAGATTGACTGGACTGACTCGCTGAAGGAGACGCAGCGCAACTGGATTGGCCGCTCGGAGGGTACGGAGGTAGAGTTCAAGGTAGCCGACAGCGACAAGCACTTCACCATCTTCACTACCCGTGCCGACACGATGTTCGGTGTGACGTTCATGGTGCTGGCTCCTGAGTCGGAGCTGGTGGCTCAACTGACCACGCCGGAGCAGAAAGAAGAGGTGGAAAAATACCTCGACTACGTGAAGAAGCGCACAGAACGCGACCGTCAGATGGACCATAAGGTGACGGGCGTTTTCTCCGGCTCTTACGCCATCAATCCGTTTACCGATGAGAAGATTCCCATCTGGATTGCCGAATACGTGCTGGCTGGTTACGGTACGGGTGCCATCATGGCGGTGCCTGCCCACGATAGCCGCGACTACGCCTTTGCCAAGCACTTTAACCTGCCGATTATCCCGCTGATTGAGGGTGCCGACGTCTCTGAGGAGAGCTACGATGCCAAGGAGGGTATTATGTGCAACTCGGCCAGCTCGAAGTTCTCGCTGAACGGACTGACCGTTAAGGAGGCCATTGCCGCCACAAAGAAGTTCGTCACTGAGCAGGGCTTAGGCCGCGTAAAGGTGAACTACCGCCTGCGCGATGCCATCTTCTCGCGCCAGCGCTACTGGGGCGAGCCGTTCCCCGTTTACTACAAGGAGGACATGCCCTATATGATTCCGAAGGAGTGCCTGCCCTTGGAGCTGCCCGAGATTGACGAATACAAGCCCACGGAGACGGGCGAGCCGCCATTGGGCCGCGCCAAGATGTGGGCCTGGGACACGAAGACCAATAAGGTGGTCTCGAAGGACGAGATTGACAACAAGACCGTCTTCCCCCTGGAACTGAACACCATGCCTGGCTTTGCCGGCTCCAGCGCCTACTACCTGCGCTATATGGACCCGAAGAACGAGAAAGCCCTTGTCGACAAGGATATCGACGAATACTGGCGCAATGTCGACCTCTATGTCGGCGGGACGGAGCACGCTACCGGACACCTTATCTACTCGCGCTTCTGGAACAAGTTCCTCTACGACTCTGGCTATAGCTGCGAGGACGAACCGTTCAAGAAGCTGGTCAACCAGGGTATGATCCAGGGCCGCTCCAACTTCGTCTATCGTATTGAGGACGAAGGTCAGGACAAGGGCAAGTTCGTCAGCGTCGGACTGAAGGACCAGTACACCACGACGCCTATCCACGTCGACGTGAACATCGTTTCGGCCGACGTGCTCGACATCGAGGCTTTCCGTGCCTGGCGCCCTGAGTACGAGAACGCTGAGTTCATACTTGAGAATGGCCAGTACAAGTGCGGCTGGGCCATCGAGAAGATGTCGAAGTCGATGTTCAACGTCGTCAACCCCGACATGATTGTCGAGAAGTACGGTGCCGACACGCTGCGCCTCTACGAGATGTTCCTCGGTCCCGTGGAGCAGTCGAAGCCCTGGGACACCAACGGCATCGACGGTTGCCACCGCTTCCTCCGCAAGTTCTGGAACCTCGTCAGTTCTGTATGTTGCGATAATATCGCAACAAACGAGACAGCAACCCCCGACAAC
>JAFPVW010000185.1 GCA_017395215.1 Prevotella sp.
AAAACCCGCCGCCTTTTGCGACAAATTCGGGGGGTGGTTCCGGAAATCGTCGCAAAAAGGTAGGGGTTGTCGCATATACTCCGAAAGAAAACCACGGAAAAATTTGGAATTCACTTGCCACCGCCATAACTTTGTGACTTCAAAAGTCAATGATTTAAGTTAAACAATATAAACAGAAAGCTTATGGAAATAAAAAGAATTTTACACAGCACTGGTTGATGAGCCCAACGGAAAAAGAAAGAAAATGTGCTGAAAATTTGGTGGTTTAGAGGGAAATCACTATATTTGCAACCAAATAGCCAAGAACACAAAACATAAAATTAAGATGAGAGACATGGTTAATATACAGAAACAGTGGTGGGCAGCCCTGCTGCTTGCCATCATCGCATTTGCCGTGCCTACGGTGGTACGGGCCGCCGACGGTGATTTCGACTCGCCTAAGATTGCGTTTACGTGGTATCAGAAAGGGCAGGGATGCATGCACCTGAAGCTGATGACGACCAACGCCAGTCCCTATCGCACGTTGCACTCAGCCACTTACGGCGTAATTGGCAAAGACGGCAAAAAGACGCCCGTGTTTCAAATTGCCGAGTATAACAGTGAAAATAGCGGGTATGTGATATCGCATTTCACGAACTATCTGTCTGGTTCGTTGTTGTACCTGACCAATGATACCTACTGGAAGCCGCTCTGCTTTATCTATGAAGGCGCTCTGCAGGAGCATCACCACACCCGCAATGGAAAGGACAACGGCTACGCAGAGTTGGACTGGTACTATCCGACCAGCTTTGCCGGTCAGTCGTTAACGTTCTATGTGGATGCCACCCTTTGGAAGAGTGGTGGTTCAACGTCAACCTACCAGAAGGAAATCGGCACGATGGACTTCGACGAGATAACGCTGGACACCTACGACGCCTTCCCGGCCACTGATGCCAGCGAGTCGGGCATGCTGAAGATACCGTTTGTGTCGAACCGTGAAATGAAATCTGTTCAGGTGAGCTATACCGACGAGTTCGGCAGGCGGAAGACGCTTGACCGTGTGACCCTCGATAAAGGCATGTACTCCGGTTTTATCACCATTCCGGCCACCGACGTCCATAAGGACCTGACGCTAACGGCCAACGTCATCTCGGGCAAGCCGAATGAGGGTGACGTGCCCAACGCCGACTGGCCTAAGGAACTGACGGGCGACGTCTCCATCACGCTTGACAAGGTGCCGATGATTCACGCCCCGCGCCTGCTGACTGCCAATGTGCAGACGGACTCTGTCTGCAACGCCTCGGTGCTGCTGAAGTGGCAGATTGCCAACAAGGACTTCGACGACGCCCTTGACGGCGAAATGTTCTTGGTGCAGCGTTCGCTGACGGGCCGCCTCGAGGACTTTCTTGATATAGGCTCGGTGGAGTTCGACAATAATGAGACCGACTATGAGTATGAGGACAAAACCTTCATCAGTTCACTGACGCCAGAGCTGATAGACGCCAAGGCCGGCATACCCCTGGTGCGCTACCGCGTGGTGCGCGCTTCATCGAGAGAACTGTGGGCGATGGACCACAATCCGGCGGTAGCATACGTCATGCCTCGGCTGAAGCCATTAGTGCTGGTGAAGCCAAAGAACGTGAGGGCCGACTGGAGCGACGAGGAGAACCGCAAGGTGAAACTGACGTGGGCGTATGAGAAGAGCGAAATAGAAGTTCAGACGCCGGATTATAAGGGTGGAGACTGCCATTACGTGTGGGACGACCGCGCCGAGATGCGTGTGGTGACTCTGATGTACAACCGCGACGGTGGTCTTGTGGACAGCCTGACGCACGTACTGACTCCAGCTGAGCGCACAAGCAGAACGGTGGAACTGACGCTGAACCGGTCGTGCGTCAGCTACGACTTGCGCATCGTCGTAGACGGTAAGACGTCGCCTATCGGTAAGGCCACGGGCGACCTGCTTGTCCTCATCAATAGTCAGGACGACTGGAACCGCTTTGCCAAACGTGTAAACAACGGTGAAACCACACTGAATGCCATGTTATACGGTTTTAGGCCCCGAATCACCAATTTAGACCAAACGGTAGGCGTTACCAGCAGCCCCTACCGTGGCATATTCCTCGGCAACAACGAAGAACTCACTACGAATTTGAATGTAACGGACTACACCGTCGGCCCGTTCCGCGCACTGGGCCACGGTGCCGTGATAGCATTCGGAATATTCAACACGACCATCTCGACGAGCAGGCAGTTCGCTTCCGGCGTGGCGGGCCGTATCTATGATGGCGGCACCGCGTTCATAGAGAACTGCATAGTGAACTTAGACTTCCGTGCAACTATCGGCGGCGATGGCAGTCATGGCAGTCTGGTGGCCCTGCTTGACAAGAACGAGAGCCTCTTTGCAAGCAATGTCTTGGTGAACGGCAGCTGGTCTGGTTCCAACACGACGAACTGTGGCGGCTTGGTGGGCTTTGCTCGTGGCACAGCCTTTGTCATGGCCGACCGTGTCTATTTCGGCGTAGAGCCCACTTCCACCAGTTCATCGTTTACGTTGGTGCGCACCCCCGTCGCCGGTGAGACGAACGTCGTTATCCGCGACTGCTGCTACAAAACAGCCTTCGGCAAGGAGCAAGGTACGCAGGCTAATGACATTCCTTCGACCTGGGGATGGGCATTGAATGTTCCCGTTCAAGGATACATCTTCTGCCCGGATATCTTGTCTTGGCGGGAAGCGAGCGCCACGCTGCCTGCCGACAAGTTCTACTACGAGAACCACGGCCAGGTGCTGAAGAATTCGCTGAGAGTTCAGCCCCTGCGCAGCTCGGCCCTGCTGACGTGGGAAACCGACGGTGGAGCCGTTGACTACTTCGAGGTGTATCGCGTCAAGACCGACGACCCCAACCCCGAGAACTGGGAGCGCATAGCCAACCAGCTCATCGACACGCAGTATGAGGACCAGAATACGTCGCCCGTCCACACCTACAGATACTTTGTGCAGTCGGCCAACGACTGCGAGGGCACGAGCTACGTGCCGACCAAAGTCGTGGAGGGTGGCTGCTTCCAGACATGTACCGTTGAGGGCTACGTCAGGTTCCCCGACGGCACAGGCATTCCCAACCGTCCGGTCTATATCACCGAGGACCGCGAAAACAGTAAGACCTACAAAGCCATGACCGACGCTAATGGCCACTTCATCATGAACGGCCTGCCCTACTGGGACGGCGGCGTGGGCGTCTACCGCGTTTCTCCCGACGTTCCCGGCTATGAGGGCATGAAGTCCATCAGCTTCGGTACGGAACCGGGTCAGAACTATATCAGCGGCGTAGAGTTCGAGGTGACCTCCAGCGTGAAGTTCTCAGGCTACGTGCAGTACAACGGCACGAGCATTCCCGTGCAGGGTGTTCACTTCCTGGTTGACGGCACCGAGGTGCACACGGCCGCCGGACCCGTTGAGAGCGACCATGAGGGCAAGTTCGCTTTCCGTATGCTGCCCGGTGAACACAGAATTCAGGCCGTGAAGGACGGCCATGATTTCTACGACGGCGGCTGGTACTATGCCGACGAGCAGAACAAGACCGATCCGAGGTACGACTTCCAGACCGACAAGGCCGGCATCTACTTCTACGATGACACCCGTGTGAAGCTCATTGGCCGCGTTGCCGGCGGTAATGTGCAGGCCGGACTGCCGCTCGACAACTCGCTGGGCCGCAACAACCTGGGCGACAACCTGGAGATGGTCTTCACACTGGAGGGCGACAACGTGTCGCGGCTGGTCTGGGACATTCTCGACCGCACTAAGAAGGAGACAGACTCCGTCTATGTACACACGAGCCACGACAAGAAGTTCAAGTACCAGACGCAGGTCCACACCACGGAGCACCGCATGGTGGTGAAGCCCGACGTACATACCGGCGAGTTTGTGGTGTATCTGCCGCCCGTGAAGTGGAAGATACAGCAGATTACGGCCAAGGGCTACCCGACGCTGTTCCAGGAGGGCACGATCAACGACGTGATAGACCTCACGGACTCGCTGACGTGGCACAGCAACGTGCTGAAGGGCGAATGGCGGAACGCCAACGGCGACCCGGTGCGCGAGGTGACTGAGGTGTATCAGGCCAAGTACAGCCGCATCTACCGCTCGCCGGTCATCCTCGACCGTCAGCAGCTGGGCTACGAGAAGTTCAACTACTTTGGCGACCGCTACTATACGGCCAAGAATCTGCAGGGTGAGAAGGTGAAGGTGCCGCTCTGCTATCCCGCCGGTGAGAAGTCGACGGAGGCGAAGTACACCTTCGGCTATCCCGTCTTCAACATCGAGCGGCAGTACCCCGTGAAGATTTCGGCCGTCGAGAAGTACTACTATAACAACAATACGAAGAGCGACACCGTCGACATTATCAAGCTCTCGGGCGGCGTGGTGACCATCCGCAACAGCATGGTGAGCGCCACCCACCGCGACACCGTACACCTGGACAAGCAGGGCGAGCGTATCTATATGCTTGAGGCTAAGCAGACACCCTACAGCCTGACCGGAAAGGACGCCCTGCAGCTCGTCACCATGACGCTCGAACTCGACGGCACACACTTTGAGGCCGACCCCTTGCGCGCGTATGTATTAAATACGTATGTCATGCCGGGAGCCAAGGATATTCTGAGCATCGACAAACCCGAACTTGTCGACATTCTGCGCGACCCGCCCGGTGGCGGCTCGTCGGCCAAGCTGAGCCGGGGCTCGACGCTGAAGTACGGCTATACGTTCGACTGGTCGGCTGCCGGCGGCCTGACGCTGGGATTTGCCTTTGGTTCGAAGGTCAATCAGTATGTAGGTGTCGTGGCTCTTGCCGCAGAGTCGGGTCTCATCAATAATGGCGAATCCGACTTCGCGTTCGACGTCGACCTGATGTTCTCAGCTTCAGGCAAACAGGCATACAGTTACACCATGACGGCCAACAGCGACATCTCCACCAGTTCAGCCAACACCATGGTCGGTGCCAACGCCGATGTCTACATCGGTACGGAGACCAGCTACGTCGTGACGCCGGCGCTGGCCATCCGAGCCATCGACAGTACGATGTGGAAGCAACTGGAGGGAGCCCGTAAGGCCGGAGCCCTTGTCGAGATAGCCACCGGCCGCGACGAGAGCGGCCATACGTTCCATCTGGTGCGCGACGAGGTACTCTCCATCGGTCCTAAGATCAAGTCTACTTTCATGCACTCGCAGGCCTACATCCTGGGTCAGCTGATTCCGAATCTGGAGCAGGAGTGTAAGTCGCTGCTGTTTACCGGCAGCAAGGATGACGCCCAGGCCGTGGCCGACTCCACGGGCAAAGTGGTCTACTGGTCGCTCCGCGATTATGACGACGATAACTACGGCGTGGTCAACACGACGAAGTCGGTGGAGAAGGGCGACGACTCTTGGACGTACTTCTACAATACGACCATCGACAAGGCTCAGGAGGGTATCAACTACATGATTATACTCCCCAAGGGCTATCAGGGTGGGCGTGAGGACCGCATCAGCGAGTTCAGCCAGAGCGCATTATGGTGGGCTGAGATGATAGCCCGCAACGAGAAGGAGAAGCTGGAAGCCACGACGCTGGTTAAGAACTTCGACATCGACGGCGGCGCTCCGCTGTCCTATAGCGAGGACTTCAGTGCCGACATCTCCTATACGTCACAGGTACACTATTTCTGGGAGAGCACGCCATCAAACGTCATCGCCAGCAGTATCAAGTGGCTGGCTAAAACAATTGGTGGAGCAATGGGATATGGTGGTAAAGGCGTAGGCCCAGCAGACAACAACAAAAATGATGTCAAGGAAGGTAATATAAACTGGGCCGGCTACTCGTTCAAATTCAGCATAACGCCCCAAGCCTCCTATAACTTCAACACGCCCTACAGCACTGACAAGAAGTTCAACCGCAAGGAGAGCTTCAACATCAGCATGGACAAGAAGAGCCATCTCGTCGTAGATGTCTATGCCGTGAAGAACCAGTTCAATGACGGCAGCGAAGGCACTTTTGAAGTGTTCTCGAACAAGAACTTCTACAAGGCCTTCGACAAGGTGGACGACGAGGTGACACATGACATCGCGAGCTATCCCGATGTAGGCAAGGTGAGCAAGAGCGACCTGACATACGCCCGCGGCTTCGTCTACCGCACACGCGGCGGTGCCACCGCACGTCCGTGGGAAGGTGAGCGCGTGACCAACTTCTACCGCTCGGGCACCGTGCTCGACGAGCGCACGAAGAAGATCGAGAACCCCACAATCAAGCTCGACAAGCAGAGCGTCAGCGGTGTACCCTTCGACGAACCAGCCCGCTTCAAGGTCTACCTGACCAACGAGAGCGAGCAGCCCGAGGCCATCGGTGGCATGCTGCAGTTCTTCTACCTCTACCTCGACGACACGTCGAACCCGAAGGGTGCGAAGCTGATGATGGACGGTATGCCGCTGTCGCGTGGCGGCACGATGGTCATGGTGGTGCCCGGCAGCGTGACCGAAAAGACGATAGAGGTGTGGCCCGGCGAGGACTTCGACTACGAGAACCTGAGGATAGGCATCGTCTCGCTTGAGGACATCGACATGTGGAAGGAGATAGAGTTCTCGGTACACTTCCTCCAGGGAGCCGGTCCCGTTGAAATCGCTATGCCCGGCGACAAGTGGATCATGAACACCGACGCTTCCTACGACAAGGAGCGCGGCTGGCACATGCCCGTCATCATCAGCGGCTTCAACAAGAACCAGAAGAACTTCGACCACATCGAGTTCCAGTACAAGGAGTCGACACGCGGCGACGACTACTGGACCAACCTCTGCGCCTTCTACGCCGACTCCACCTACTACCTGCCGGCCAGTGGCACGAAGGCCATGATTCCTGAGAACGGTAACATCATCACCGACTTCTACGGCGAAGGCGTGGTCATGGAGAAGGCCTACGACCTGAGGGCCGTGCTCTTCTGCCGCAACGGCAACAGCTATCTGACCTCGACGTCGAAGGTGCTCAGCGGTGTGAAGGATACGCGCCGCCCGCAGCTCTTCGGCACGCCTGAGCCGAAGGACGGCATACTGGGTGCCGGCGACAACATCGTGTTCAACTTCTCGGAGCCCATCGAGCATAACTACCTGCGCGAGACCACCAACTTCGAGGTGAAGGGCGAGACCAACGAGAACTCTATCCAGGAGGAGCCGGCATTGCTGTTCAGCGGTTCTGGCTACGCCCAGAGTGAGGCCCGCCGCAACTTCGCCGACAAGGACGTGACGGTGGAGGTGATGGTGAAGCCCGACACAATCGGGGTTGACATGCCTGTATTCTCACATGGAATGGACGGCAAGCAGCTGCAGCTCTGGATTACCAAGCGCAACCAGCTGAAAGCCGTCGTCGACGACCGTACGCTGACATTGGAACAGCCCCTCGACTTCAGCGGCTACGTGCAGGTGGCCATGGCCCTGGACAACAAGAACAAGCGGCTGACACTCTATGCCGACACCTTGTCGGGCAGTCTCGACAGCGTCGTCTACAGCGGCTATGGCCCGATCATCTTCGGCTCGACCAACCAGTCTGACGTCAGCAAGCGCAAGTACTTCAAGGGACGCATGCTGCAGGGCCGTATCTGGAACCGTGTCATGGACAAGACGCTGCTCAACTTCTATGGCGACCAGCAGCTGACGGGCTACGAGATGGGACTGACCGATTACTACCCGATGAACGAGGGCCACGGCAAGTTTGCCACCGACGAGGCACAAGGGGCACACCTGACGCTGAACGGCGCCTCATGGTCGCAGCCGCGCGGCATGTCGCTGCGTCTCGACTGGGACGAGAAGCGCACGGTGAAAGGCATGAAGCTGAAGCCCGCCTTCTTCAGCCGCACGTCGGAGCAGGACTACACGCTGATGTTCTGGTTCCGTACTGACGTGAAGGGCCGCGGCGCCATGCTGAGCAATGGCACGGGCCGCAAGACTGACATGTCGCCCGAGAACAAGTTCTTCATCGGCTTCGAGGCCGACACGCTGAAGTACCGCTCAAACGGCATGGAGTTCAAGCTCGGCAACACCTACAGCGACGACGCCTGGCACCACTACGCCATGACCGTCAACCGCGCCCACCAGGTGGCCAGCATCTACGTTGACAATGTGCTGAAGGCCCAGTTCTCCACCGAGAACCTCGGCGGTATGTCGGGCGACGACTTCTACCTTGGCAACATGGTATGGCACGAGCAGGGACTCAACAACGACGTGCTGCACCAGTACAACGCGATGACGGGACACCTCGACGGCATCTGCCTCTTCGAGCAGGCGCTGCCTGTGTCGCTCATCAAGCGCTACAGCACCAAGGCCATCGGCGGCTCGGAGAAGGGTCTCATCACCTATCTGAACTTCGACCGCCAGGAGCGGCAGAAGAACGGTGACATCGTGCTGCGTCCCTACGTGCTGAGCCAGAAGATACACTACGACCTGGACGGCAAGGAAACCGATAAGCGCGACACCGTGTTCGTCGATACCAACGACTTCGTCCGTCAGCACATTGACCAGAACATCGGTGCTCCGGTACAGGCCTACGAGGAACTGCGCAACCTGAACTTCAGCTATGTCGGGCGCGACAACCAGCTGCTGGTGAACCTCGACGAGCTTGACTCGCGCATCAACAAGCGCTCGGTCTACGTCACCGTCTACGACATTCCCGACCTGAACGGCAACTACATGGCATCGCCGGCCACCGTGGCCATCTACGTCGACCGCAACCCGCTGCGCTGGGAGCGGAAGACCTACAAAACCACCTTGTGGTATGACGGCTACGACTACGAATTCTCTGTCAACATCAACAATAACAGCGGCGCTCCCCACACCTACACGGTGGAGAACCTGCCAAAGTGGCTCAGCGTCGACAAGACGTCGGACATGATAGAGCCGAAGTCCGAACAGTGGCTGACGTTCACTATCAACAAGGACATCAATGTGGGCAGCTACGACCATATCATCTACCTGACCGACGAGAACGAACTGTCGGAACCGCTGATGCTCAACATTACCATTGAAGGTAAGGCACCCGAATGGTACGTTGATCCCGACATGAAGCAATACTCCATGAGCGTCGTCGGACGTGTGCAGATAGGCGACGACGTCGTCACCGACTCGCGCGACCTGGTGGCCGCCTTCGACAGCAAGGGCCGCTGCATGGGTGTGGCCAATGTCAGCTACTCCTCTCTGTCGGGCGAGGCACTGGTCTACATGACTCTTTACACCGAAGATTCGTCGAATACTGACTCGCTGAAGTTCAAGCTGTGGCACTACGCAACAGGAAAGGTCATGGTGGTGCAACCCTCGGAGGTAATCAAGTTCTCCCTCAACGGCACGGTCGGCACCATCAAGAAGCCCGTCGTGCTGCAGGCCGGCAACCTGTTCATACAGGAGCTCGCACTGCAGAAGGGCTGGAACTGGATTTCGTTCAACGTCTATAACAGCGACTTCAACGACGGTGTCAACGAGATGCTTAAGAAATACAAGTGGCAGGAGGGCGATATCCTGGTCGACGAGACCAACAGCCTGATGCTGGTCTACAAGAACACCGAATGGCTGCGCAACCTCACGCCAGGCAGCAGCACGGCCACTCCGGACTCGGCACCCGCCAACTACTCGCTGAGCGTGGCCAACAGCTACCGTCTGAAAGTGGCCAACGACGTCACCGTCGAGCTCGTCGGTACAGCACTCAGGCAGCCCTACCAGCGCGTCATCACCGTCAAGAAGGGGTGGAACCATATAGGCTACACGCCGGTGGTGAACCTCACCGTGCAGACCGCACTGGCCGACTACTTCGACCAGGCTGCGGACGGCGACGTGGTGAAGAGCAAGACGGAGTTTGCCATGTTCTCGAAGGGCGCCAACGGCAAGGCAGAGTGGAAGGGCAACCTGAAGTACATGAAACCCGGCGAGGGCTACATGCTCTACCGCCAGCGTGAAAACACGACGACGTTTAAGTATCCGTTCTACGAAACCAACTCCACGATTGTCGAGAGTGCATCCAGCAGGGAAACGGATGCCGCGTCGCGCAGCTATGCCAACACCATGTCGCTGGCTGCCGTTACCGACGGTGTCGAACTGCAGGAGGGCGACCGCCTGCTGGCTCTCTCCGAGGCTGAGGTGCGCGGCGAAGCCCTCGTCGGCGACTCGGTGGTCTATATGAGCATCAGCGGCGACTCGAAGGCACCGCTGTCGTTCGCCATCGAGCGTGAAGGTGAGATTATTGCCATGACGGGCGATGTGCTGACCTACGGAGCCGATAACGTCAGCGGTACGCCCGACGAGCCTACCCGCATCAGTTTCGCGCCCGTGAGCCTGCCAGAGCAGGAAGGCTGGTACACGCTTCAGGGCATACGCCTGCAGAGCCGGCCGACAAAGGGCGGAGTGTATATCTATAACGGACATAAAAGAATCATCAGATGAAACAGACATTCAGAATAATGATGCTGATGGCAGCCCTCACCTTGGCGTGGGGCTGCTCATCAGACGATGACGACCAGCCGCAGGAGCCTGAGGTCGTCGAACCTACCCCGGAACCCACTCCGGAGCCCACCGCCGTTTTCACGGCAACAGAAGGACAGCCCGAATGGCTCATCGACTGGACATGGCACGACGAGACACCCGATTGGGAAAACCCTGATCCTGCCAACTTTGAAGTCCGTATGTACGTCGTCATAAAACTCGACGACAAGTATGCACCTTATTCTACCGACGACGACCGCTTTGCCATCTTCATCAAAAACAAGTGCAGAGGCGTGGGTATGCGCAACGTCACCCATGACGGAAGAATATTCTTCCCCATCATCATCTTAGGCAACAACGAGGACGTAGGGGCAAACGCCGAAATCAGGTACTATTGTGCAGCTATTAAACACACGTTCAACTATCCCGGCTATTTCTACTTCACGCCTGACCGCACCATAGGCAATGAAAGCGATTTCGAGATCAAGTTCGGCGAAGGCAGTCCGAAGTACATGAATAACTATTTGCCGGCGTCGAAGTTTACGGGCATGCCGTTCGAAGCGAGCGGCGACGACATGATTGCGGCCTTCGTCGGCGACGAGTGCCGGGGCATAGCGCCTGCCAACAGCGGGCTGAACGTCTTTACCCTCGTCGGGCGCGAGGAGGAAGTCAGCTTCAGGTACTACAGTGCCAACAAGGGGGGCTACTACACCTTCCCGCAGACCCTCAAGATGGGCGTCGGGCACAGAAGCTACAACGCCATGACGTTCGAGTTCTAAACAACTAACAGACAGATAAAGATGAAGCACACCACATTATTTTATTTAGTCGCCACAGCCTTTGCCCTCGTCGGCGCTACTGCCTGCTCGTCGGGCGATGACGGTGACGAGCCGGCGAACCCGACGCCGACGAACCCGACGGAGCGCAAACTCGTTATCGGGGTGAGCGCAAACCCGTGGTTTGACGAGAACGGTAATGCCAGGGAAACCAGAGGGGCTGTGATAACGACAGAGACATTGCAACAGTTTTCGATGGATGCATACTCAAGTGAGTTGTTGGCAAAATATACTGTAAATAGAGATAACATCAATAACAGTTGGATTCCAACGCCTGTTAACAATCAGGGCGGTTGGCCAGGTGATAAGAATACCCCCGTTTCATTCTATGCCCATACCGCAGGCACTTGCAATAAAGACGACTCTGGTAACTATTACGTAGCGTTCAACAGTGAAGAAGCTTCTGGATTCCAACACGACTTGCTGCTGTCCAAGATAACTAACGTTACCTACTCAGGGACTGGTGGCGTCATTTGGTTTACCTTCGACCATGCCTGTGCTGCTGTGGAATTTAATATCCAAATCACGAACAAACTCAAAAAAGAAAAGAATATCGAAAGTCTCACTGTCAACAGCGTCGTGCTGAAGAATATCGCCAAAACTGGCGATTGCTACTACTCTACAGGATCTGGAAATCAATGGAAAAACGTTGGCGATCTCAGTGACCCAGGTGATCAGCTAGGGTATACAGACTATACGCTCAACACAGGCGATTTGACAGTCACAACTACCCCCCAGCCCCTGCCCTGTAATACGATGTTTGTCATTCCACAAACACTCCGAGAAGACGCTGGGGTGGAAATAAAATACACTTTACCAAGCCAGGCGAAAAAAGACACCATAATCTCTCTTGCAGGTACCGAGTGGGAAGCAGGCCACCTATATCCTATTAACATTGTGTTAGGAACGACTTTGATTAAATAGTCATGAAGAAACGCTACTTTCCCCCAACAGTAAAAGCCTTCGCTATGATGTGCGGCTCCCGTCTGCTGCAAAGACATAGCGTGAGAGCCTTCAAGAGAGAAGTAGCCCGCTATATCGGAGACGACTTTGATGAAGACTATGAAGATGAAGAGACTTCTTCGGGCTCACGCTACATTGGCGATATAGACGAAGAATAGTAAAATACAGTGGACAAATAAAGAACGACGAACAGACAAATAATCATCTATACAAGTACAACCATGACCAAGAAATTATTTATGATGATGGCCACCATCGCCATGTCGGCGACAGCTGAGGCCGGTGGTCTGATGACCAACACAAACTATCACATCGCCTTCGACCGCATGATGGCCCGGGGCGCTTCTATGGAGATTGACGCCGCCTACTCGAACCCCGCCGGACTGGCATGGGGATACGACGGCCTGCAGCTGTCGCTGAACTTCCAGAAACCCTGGCAGAACCGCGACATCGAGTGCAACGGCACGAAATATCCCGGCGAGGCATCAGCACCCATCGTACCTGCACTGTTCGGCTCATACAAGCACGACCGCTGGGCGGTGTCGACGATGATCGGCATCGTGGGTAGTGGCGGCTTCGTGAAGTTCGAAAACGGCGTGCCCATGTTTAGCGTGCCCATTGGTGCCTTGCTGGCCCAGAACCCCGCAGCAGCAGGCTACACGTTAGACACGGAAATGAAGGGCAAGCAGTATATCTATGGCGGACAGCTGAACTTCACGTATAAACTGACAGACTTCCTGTCGGCAGCTGTCGGCCTGCGGGCCAACTACTACGATGGCTACTACCGCGGCCATCTCGAAGCAAAACTGCCAGATTTCAGTTCTGTCTTTCCAGGCAGGCTCGTCAATCTACAGCTGGACTGCAACCAGAAGGGCTGGGGCTTTGCGCCCATCGTAAGCCTCAATTACCATCAGGGACCACTGACATTGGCCGCCCGCTATGAGTTCCGCACGAAGATACAAACTGAGAACGACACCAAGGAACTCATCGTAGGCACTATGGGACAGGACACCGACGTCAAGGCGATGGCCGAGAAGATGGGCAATGCAGCTACAGTGGCAGCCCTTGGCCAGACGGCTCTCGGCGCGATGGCCTCGAAGATTGGCGAATATCTGCCCGACGAGAAGACTCGCTACGACATGCCGGCCCTGCTCGCCGTGGCAGCGGGCTACGAGATTACCCCGAAGCTGCGTGCCACACTGGAGTACCACTTCTTCGACGACAAGAATGCGAAGATGTCGGAGAACCGCCAGGATGAGTTGAAGAGCGGAACGCACGAGGTGTTGCTCGGTGCCGAGTACGACATCAACGACAAGCTGACCGTCAGCCTTGGCGGCCAGCGCACGGACTACGGCCTGAGCGACGGTTACCAGCGCGACACATCGTTTGCCTGCGACAGCTACTCCGTCGGTCTGGGCGGTGCCTGGAACATCAACGAGAAGCTGCGCCTGAACGCCGGCTACTTCATCACACTCTATAGCGACTATACCAAGACGGCGGCCTATGGTCAGGAGACCTTCTCACGGACAAACAACGTCATCGGCCTGGGCATCGACTATAAGTTCTGAGACACGGTGAACAGGTTGAAGGGCATACTCGTCTGGCTCAGCCGCATCGGCCACTGCCGCGGCTTCGGCATCCAGTCGCCGACCGACTACTGGCTGGTGCGCTATGTCGTCAACGAGCACTGGCCCTACTACCAGTACGACCAACTCGGACAGACCGACGGCTGGCTGGCACGGAAGGTGGGCCGCCTGTGCTTCAGGCTGGCCAACTGGCGGCAGCCGTCGACGGCCATCTCTGCCGACTACCGCGACTATATTACGGCTGGCTGCAGACGGTGCCGGCTGACTGATGACGCGGAAACGGTAGAGATGGCCGTTGTATCGACCGAACAGCAGCTGCAGCAGCTGCTGCCCAAGTGCGGAGAACGGTCGCTGCTGGTGCTCGACAAACTGTATGAGCACCGTGCCCTGTGGAAAAATATTGTCAATGGGCCGCAGCCTGCAGTTATGTTCGACCTGTACTACTGCGGCATCATGCTGTTCGACAAGAAGCGGACGAAGAAGCATTATACCATTAACTTTTAATACGACTATGAAAATTACGAAAGTGTACACCCGAACCGGCGACAAGGGAATGACGAGCCTCGTAGGGGGCGTCAGAATCAAGAAAAGCTCCACACGGCTCGAAGCCTATGGTACAGTAGACGAACTGAGCGCCCATCTGGGACTGCTGGCTGCCATGCTGCCCGACGGGCAGGAACGGGCCAGTGTCATCCGCATTCAGAACAATCTCTTCAACGTGTGTACACATCTGGCCACCGACCAGAGCCAGACACCGCTCTACCCCTCGGCACACCTTGCTGAAGGCGAGACGGAGTTCCTGGAGCAGGAGGTCGACCGCATGATGCAGCTGCTGCCCGAGCGGCAGGGCTTCATCCTGCCCGGAGGCACCCAGACCGCTGCCCAGGCTCATGTCGCACGCACCGTCTGCCGGCGCGCCGAACGGCGCATCGCAGCCCTTGCCGAGACGTGCAAAGTTGGCGACGACATCGTCCGATATGTGAACAGACTGAGCGATTATCTGTTCGTTTTAGCCAAAATAATAAATTTTAACAGCGGACAGCCAGAAATAATTTGGCAAAACGCTTGTAAGTAAGAAAAAAATGATTACTTTTGCGGCCAAATTCAAAAAAGAAGTCGTAAACTTAAAAATCGCAAATAACTAAGACTATGTATTGGACACTTGAATTAGCATCAAAACTGGAAGACGCTCCCTGGCCTGCTACCAAGGAGGAGTTGATTGACTACGCCATTCGTTCTGGCGCTCCCCTCGAAGTGCTCGAGAACCTGCAGGAGATTGAAGACGAAGGCGACGTATACGAAAGCATCGAGGACATCTGGCCCGACTATCCTACGAAGGAGGACTTTTTGTTCAACGAAGACGAATACTGAAAAAGCAAGCGGTGCAACTCAAACGTTGCATCGCTTGTTTTCCTTTTTTGAGCTTTGTACTTATATATAATATGGCACTAATCAAGAGTTACCGCGGCCTTAGCCCGAAGTGGGGCAAGGACTGCTATTTCAGCGAGAATGCGACAATCGTGGGCGACGTCACCATGGGCGACGAGTGCTCCGTATGGTTCAATGCCGTCGTGCGTGGCGACGTGGCTCCCATCACCATTGGCGACCGGACGAACGTCCAGGACGGCTCCTGCGTCCACGTGACCCACGACACAGGCCCCACCCACATCGGCAGCGACGTGACCATCGGCCACAACGTCACCGTCCACGCCTGCACCATCCATGACGGTGCGCTCATCGGCATGGGCTCCACCCTGCTCGACAACTGCGAGGTGGGCGAAGGCGCCATCGTGGCCGCTGGTGCCCTGGTGCTGCAAGGCACAAAAATACCGCCCCGCGAAATCTGGGGCGGCGTGCCTGCCAAGTACCTGAAGCCCGTCAGCCCTGGCCAGACCGACAACGCCAAGCACTACGTGGCATATTCCAAGTATTATTTAGAGGAGGAGTGAAGCGTCGCCACGACGTACTCTGACTGGGTGCCGATGCGGAACTTGCCGCCCCAGAGGCCAATGCCGCTGCTGACGTAGTAGCGGGTGGCGCCGCGCTGGTACGGGCCCCACGAGCATTCGTAGACGTGGTCGGTAATCCAGGAGATGGGCCATACCTGACCACGGTGGGTGTGGCCGCTCAGCTGGAAGTCGATGCCGGCCTTCTCGGTACGGTCGAGGTCGTAGGGCTGGTGGTCGAGGACGATGGTGAAAGCCCCCCTTACGGTCCCCGAGGGGACTTCGTTAGACAGGGCACTTGTTAAGGGTTTACGCCGCCTGTTGGTGCGGTCGTCGCGGCCGATGATGACAATGGCGGAGTCGACGACGGCGGTGCTGTCGATGAGCAGGCGGATGCCGGCACCGCGGTAGAACTGCTGGGCCTCGGGACATCCGCTGTAGTATTCGTGGTTGCCGAGGCAGGCATAGACGGGAGCCTTCAGGCGGTGGAACTCCTCGGCCATGCGCTCCTCCAAAAGTGGGCGCATCGAGCCGTCGATGATGTCGCCGGCAATGAGGATGAAGTCGGGCTGCTCGGCGTTGACGAGGTCAACCCAGCGGGCCAGTTCCTTGCGGGGATTGTGGTAGCCTATGTGCAGGTCGCTCATCATCACTACCTTGTAGTCGCGAGGCAGCGGTTTGTCGGTCTGCAGGTCCAGTTCTACGCGTACCTTATTCTTATAATGCAGGTTGCCATAGAGGAAGATGCCGAAGATCAGCACCACGATGGCAGCTGCCGACCATCCGTTCTGACAGAGCCACGAGCGGGGCACCAAGTGGACGAGCCGTCCCAGATCGAGCACAAGGAACACGATGACGAGATACATCAGGATGAAGATGCTCGACGTGCTGATTTCATAGCACGCCTGAGCCACCGGGAGCGGCAGGCTGTCGAAACGACGGCCGAAATTGAGGAACATCAGCAGAAACGAGCCAACGCCGAGAACGATGACCAGCAGTCGCCACACTTTTGCCACGGGCAACATTACCCAGATGTGCCACGACAAGTAGACGAGAGCCAGCAGTGGCAGCACCATGAACAGCATCATCCACATAGTTTTCATGTTATAATTGGGCAGCCGCAAGAATCTTGGTGGTCGCACCTGCCTTGCCCATCACGTAGTCGCCGGCAGCCTTGCCAGCCTGCTGAAGGGCTGTCGCATCAGCAGCAAAACGGTCCATGATGCGTGCAAAGTCGTCGTAGCCGCTGATTTCCAGTCCACCGCCACACTGTTTCAGTTCCTGTGCCTCCTGGAACTTCTCGTTCTCGGGGCCGAAGATGACGGGACGCCCCCACACGGCGGCCTCCACCGTGTTGTGAATGCTCACGCCGAAACCGCCGCCAACATAGCAGACGGTGGCATAGCGGTAGATGCTCGAAAGCAGACCGAAGCAGTCGATGATTAAAGCCCCCCCTACGGCCCCCGAGGGGGCTTCATTACCTTGCTGCAACACACTTGTAGCCCCCTCGGAGGCGGAGGGGGGGGCTGTATAGCGCTGCACGTTCCAGCCTTCCAGTTTCCGTTCTATCTGTTGGAGGTGGTCTTCGCCGATGACGTGGGGCGCAATGATGAGCTTCCACTCCGGATGCTCGCAGAAATACTTGATAAAGATGTCCTCATCGGGCGGCCACGACGAGCCGGCGACGAACACCTTCGGGGCATCGCCCGCGAACTGCTCAACCACCGTCAGCTGCTTGGCCTGCTCCTTAATCTGGAGCACGCGGTCGAAGCGGGTATCGCCGGTGATGGTGACGCAGGTGATGCCAATCTTCGCCAACAGCTCGCGGCTCACCTCGTTCTGCACGAAGAAGTGGGTAAAGCAGTTGAGCACGCGCCCGTACTGCCGGCCATACCACTTAAAGAAGACCTGGTCGGGACGAAAGATGCTCGAAACGCTGTAGACGGGCACGCGGCGGTGCTTCAGGATATGCAGGTAGTTGTACCAGAACTCATACTTGATGAAGAACGCCACCTCGGGACGTATCAGCCGCAGGAATCGGCGGGCGTTGGTAATGGTGTCGAGCGGCAGGTAGCAGACGATGTCGGCTCCCTCGTAGTCCTTGCGCACCTCGTAGCCCGATGGCGAGAAGAACGTCAGCAGAATCTTATACTCCGGATGGTCGCGTCGCAGCTGTTCCATCAGCGGGCGCCCCTGCTCGAACTCGCCGAGCGAGGCGGCGTGGAACCAAGCGTAGCGGGCCGTGGGGTCAACCTTCTCCCTCAGTACGCCGAAGGCAGCACGCTCGCCGCGCCACATCTTGCGCACTTTCTCGTTGAACAGGCTATAGACCGCCACGCCCAAGAGGTAGAGGTATATGATCAGGTTATAAAGCATCAGCCAAGCACTTCAATGGCACGTTTCATTCTACGGATGGTTTCCTCCTTGCCGAGGAAGGCCGAGATGTCGAACATGCCCGGACCCTTGCCCTCGCCGACCAGCGTCAGTCGCCAGGCGTTCATCACATGACCTAACTTGTAGCCATTAGCCTCTACCCACGCATGAACAACCTGCTCCTGATTCTCCAACGAGAAGTCATCGATACCCTCGAGCACGCCAATGAGTTCTGTCATTTGCCGGGCAGAACCCACAGCCTCCCCTGCCGGCAGGGCATTAGTATCCCCCTCGGGGGACGAAAGGGGGGCTTTTATCCAGCGCTTCTTTGCCGTCTTCTCATCGTACTCCGTGGGAGCCACGAAGAAGAACGAGCACAGGGGCCACAGCTCCTTGACGAACGAGACGCGGTCCTTCATCATCTCGCAGACCTTCGTCACGCGCTCCAGCGTCTCCTGCGGGCAGTGCTGCTGCACCTCGGGCAGCCACAGACGGGCAATCTCCTCGGGCGACTTCTTCAGGATATACTCATGGTTGAACCAGATGCCCTTGTCGTAGGCGAACTTCGCACCGGCCTTCGAGCACTTCGTGATGTCGAACAGCGGCACCAGCTCGTCGAGCGTGAAGAGCTCCTGCTCAGTGCCGGGGTTCCAGCCCAGCAGGGCGAGGAAGTTGATGACGGCCTCGGGGAAGTAGCCGTCCTCGCGGTAGCCGCGGCTGACGTCGCCCGTCTTCGGGTCGTGCCACTCCAGCGGGAACACGGGGAAGCCCAGCCGGTCGCCGTCGCGCTTCGACAGCTTACCTTTTCCGTCGGGCTTCAGCAGCAGCGGCAGATGGGCGAACTGCGGCATGGTGTCGGCCCATCCGAAGGCCTCGTAGAGCAGCACGTGGAGCGGTGCCGACGGCAGCCACTCCTCGCCACGGATGACGTGGGTAATCTCCATCAGGTGGTCGTCGACGATGTTGGCCAGGTGGTAGGTGGGCAGCTGGTCGGCACTCTTGAAGAGCACCTTGTCGTCGATGATGTCGGTCTTCACGCGCACTTCGCCGCGAATCAGGTCGTTGACCAGCACCTCGCGGCCCGGCTCAATCTTGAAGCGGACAACGTACTGCTTGCCGTCGGCAATCAGCTGGTCGACCTCCTCCTTCGCCAGCGTCAGCGAGTTGCGCATCTGGCCGCGGGTGTGGCTGTCATACTGGAAATTCTGTATTTCGGCGCGCTTCGCCTCCAGCTCCTCCGGCGTGTCGAAGGCAATGTAGGCCTTGCCGTCGTCGAGCAGCTGCTGCACATATTTCTTATAGATGTCGCGGCGCTCGCTCTGCCGGTACGGACCTTTGTCGCCGCCGAACGAGACGCCCTCGTCGAACTTGATGCCGAGCCACTTGAACGACTCGATGATATACTCCTCGGCGCCAGGCACAAAGCGGTTCGAGTCGGTGTCCTCGATGCGGAACACCAGGTCGCCGCCATGCTGCTTGGCAAACAGGTAATTATACAATGCGGTGCGCACACCACCAATATGTAAAGCGCCCGTAGGACTCGGGGCGAAACGTACTCTGACTCTTCTTTCTGACATGTCTATTTCAAATTTTTGTGCAAAGATACACATTTTATTTCTTTTTTTCGTAACTTTGCGGCGTAAACTTATGAAAAAGGTGAAAAATATGCAATTAATAGGGAACACTTACTGGCGGAGCCTGCTTATCAGGGTACTTCTTGTTGTCGGAACAATCGCATTCGTCGTGTGGGCCATGCCGAGCGACAAGGACTCCAACTTCAAGTTCGATCTTGGCAAGCCTTGGCGCTACGCCGACTTTACCGCCCCTTTCGACTTCCCTATCTACAAGAGCGAACAGCTGGTGCAGCGCGAGCGTGACAGCCTGCTAAAGAGCTTCGAACCATATTACAACTACGACAAGGAGGTAGAGAAACGACAGATTGAGCAGTTCCGCAAGGACTATGCCGAAGGCATCGTCGGCGTTCCGTCCGACCGCCGCCTCGTCATCATCGAAAAGCTCCACCAGTTCTATTCGCAGGGCATTATGAACTCGTCGGAATATAACGACCTGCGTCGCGACACCATGAAGACCGTCCGCATCATCGTCGGCAAGAACGCCGTCAGCAGGACTGTCAGCAATCTGTACTCTACCGTTGGCGCCTACGAGCAATTGTTCGTCGACCCCAGACTGGCCGAATACAAGGACCTGCTGTCGAAGTGCAACCTGAACGACTACATCATGCCCAACCTGATTTACGACAAGGAGCGCAGCGAGTCGGGCATGGAGGACCTGCTCTCGTTTATCCCCCTGGCCAGTGGCGTGGCCCAGCGCGGACAGAAAATTGTCGACCGAGGGCAGATTATCGACGAGAATATCTACAACGTGATTGTGTCGTACTTGCGCGAGACCGACCGGCGCCATCAGGACGATGCCAAGCTGAGCCTTGTCGTCTTGGGACAGATTATCTATGTCTCGCTGCTCATCGCCTGCTTCACCGTCTACCTCTGGCTCTTCCGTCGCGACTATTTCGACCAGCCGCGCTCGCTGTCCATGCTCTATGTGCTCATCCTGCTGTTCTCCGTCGCTGCTTCGCTCATGGTAAGACGTAACTTGCTCCACTTGTATATCGTACCCTTTGCCATGGTGCCCATCTTTGTCCGAGTATTCATGGACTCTCGGACGGCCTTCATGGCCCATACCGTCAATGTGCTTATCTGTGCTGCCATGCTCCAGCATCCCTTGGAGTTCATTGCCGTCGAGGAGGTGGCTGGACTGGTGGCCATCTTCTCGCTGCGCGAGCTGTCGAGTCGCTCGCAGCTGTTCTGGACGGCAGTCCTCATCACCTGTGCAACGACGCTTGTCAACCTGGCCCTCTACTGGATACGCTCTGCCGACATCAACCAGTTCGACTATAGCGAGCTCAACTACCTGCTCATCAACGGCGTGCTGCTGTTCTGCTCCTACCCGCTGCTCTATATCATGGAGAAGGCCTTCAACTTCACGTCGAACATCACGCTCATCGAGCTTTCCGACATGAACAAGGAGCCGCTGCGCCGCATGAGCGAGGTGGCTCCCGGCACCTTTCAGCACTCCATTCAGGTGGGTAACCTTGCCGCTGAGATAGCCCGAAAGATCGGTGCCAAGAGTCAGCTGGTCCGTACCGGTGCCCTCTACCACGACATTGGCAAGATTCAGGACCCTATCTACTTTACCGAGAATCAAGCCGGCATGAACCCACACGAGGGCAAAACCTACGTCGAGAGCGCCCAGATGCTCATCAGCCACGTCACCGAGGGTCTGAAGCTGGCCGACAAGTATAACCTGCCGCAGGTCATCCGCGACTTTATTGCCACCCACCACGGACTGGGCAAGACGCGCTACTTCTACGTCAAGCAGAAGAACGAGCACCCCGATGAGCCCATTGACGACCTGCTCTTCACCTATCCCGGTCCTAACCCGTCGACCAAGGAGCAGGCCATCCTCATGATGGCCGACGCCGTCGAGGCCGCCTCCCGTTCGCTCAAGGACTATAGCGAACAGAGCATCCGCGAACTCGTAGAGCGCATCATTGACAGTCAGGCCGACGAGGGCTACTTCCGCGACTGTCCCATCACCTACCGCGACCTTCAGTACGCCAAGACCGTCCTCATCGAGAAGCTCAAGACCATCTACCACACCCGCATCAGCTATCCGGAGCTGAAGAAATGACGGTGGGGTCAGTAACATCAAACAATAAATAGTGATTTAAAAAACTGCCTACACTGCTTACACTTAAAGCTAATACGCTGGTTGTCAATGCAAAACCAAGTGTAGGCAAATTGGTTTAGTGTAGGCAATGTAGCGAAGAATGAATACTGACCCCACCCCCTGCCCCTCCCCTACAAGGGAGGGGAATGCCTTACGGGGTTCCTACAGCGCCGACAACTGCGGCAAGTCCCACCATTGGAGGGGAATGCCTTACTGGGCCCCTATAGCGCTGACAACGGCGGCAGCCCTTCCCCTCCCATCGTAGGGGAGGGGTCAGGGGTGGGGTCAGTAATTACAAACAAAAACCACCGCAAAAAGTCGTTCCCACGGCCTGGAACAAATGTTCCAGGCCGTGGAATAAATCTGGAACAGTGCTCTTGACAGCGATGAATGTAGTTTAACGATTTTAGTTGACTACTTGGAGCCTTACTCACGATAAGGGTTGACCCGGTTAAACTTAATTTTTAATTCACGTTGACTCGTCTCTAC
>JAFPVW010000186.1 GCA_017395215.1 Prevotella sp.
CTCATCCTGACCGACCACACCGACTATGCGCAGTGCGTGGAGGGTGCCCGCGAAGCCGTTGTCCTGCAGAAGATAGACCACCATGTGGAGGGCGACATTGCAGACAGCGGCATCCCCTTTGTGCGCCGCGAGATGGTTGGCTCCACCAACACCATCATCTACGAGATGTATAAGGAACAGGGCATCGCCATCGACGACGAGACCGCCCGCATCATGCTGGCAGGCATCATCAGCGACACGCGCAACCTGTCGAAAACCACCACGCAGGCCATCGACTCCACGGCATTGCAAGCTCTGACCGCACAGTTGGCCATCAGCCCCGACTCCGTGGCCCGTCTGAACCGTGGCATGGAGGATGCAGCCACCGACTATACCGGCATGGCCGATGCCGAGATTTTCCTCTCCGACTACAAGGAATACGAGATTGGCGGCCATCTGCTTGGCTTCGGCAGCCTCGTCTGCAAGCAGAGCCAGATGGAAGCCTTCATCGACCGCATGCTGGCAGTCATGCCCGAAGTGATGGGGCAGCGTGGGCGGCAGATGCTCGTTGCCAAGATTGACAACATGGTGGAGAACACGGGCGACGACCGTGCCGAACGGCCTTACGTGGAGAATGGCACCTATTTTATATATTATGGTGAAGGTGCCAAGCAGGTGGCCGAGGGCGTCTTCGGTCCGTCATTGCGTGAGGGTGTCTGCTATACATCCGAGGAACTCTCACGCAAGCAGATAGTGCCGCGAATCACTGAAGTGCTGACTGGTAATTAAGATTAGTAATGTTTCATCAAACACAACGACGATGAGAAAGTTACATGAATTAACATGGATGCTCGCCGCCACCCTCGTTTGCGGCGCAAGTGTATTCACATCGTGTTCGTCGGACAGCGACGACAACCCAGTAATTAACCCCGACGAGCCGCAGCAGCAACTGGCCGACTACACCATCATCTTCTACGGTCACGGCGGCAGCAACCTCGACGCTTTCCTGATGGATAACATCGCCCAGTTCTTCAAAGCCGACGCCGACCACCGGCGCAACGTGAGCATCTGCGCACAATACAAGTTCTCGACCCTCGAGAACTTGCAGAACAGCTACAGGGACTTGAAAACCGAAATCGACCCCAACGACCCGGCCCAGGTGGCCTTAGTCGAAAGGATTAAGGACTTCTACCCCTATGGCGGGAAGACCAGCCGCTTCACCGTCGATCCCACAGTCGCCGAGACCGACATGATGGCCACCATCACCGCCCATTTCATTGGCCCCGACAATGCCGACATCTCGCGAACCGACTCGCTCACCCGCTTCATCGACTGGGCAGCGCGGGTGCGCCCCGCCCGCAGGTATATCCTCGTACTGTCCGACCACGGCGATGGCTATCTGCCCACCGAGGAAATCCCTGTCGCTGCTGCCGCCCCCAGCCAGACCCGCAGCGTCATCAAGGACGACGGCCACAACCGGGCACACTTCACCGCCAAGAGCCTCACCGAGGCCATCCGGCAGGCCTCGGTGCACGTCAGCGCCGTCTATTGTGACGCCTGCCTTATGAACGCGGCAGAATATCAGTTCGAACTGGCCCCGGTGACCGACTACCTCGTGCTCTCCACCTTCCTCGTGCCTAGCGCGGGCGGCAACTACACAGAGCTGGTCGACGCCCTCTCGGACAATCCCGACGATCCCGGGCAGGCCCTGACGCGCTTCGCACGATTCTGCGTCGATGCCTGGGACAAGGATGCCGAAAAGGAAGACAAAGGCGAGGACGTGCCCCACTATCACGACATGAGCGTCTATCGCTCGGCCGAGGCCGACGCCTTCGGCGCTGAGCTCAAGAAGTTCGTCGACCGTCTGGTCGACGTCTATCAAAACGGCACCGACTACGCCCGGACCCGCATCGACTCAATCACCGCCAACGCCTATCGCGTCGACGACGAGCAGCCCACCTACGACCTCATGAACTACATCATCGGCCTCACTGCCGCACTGCCCGACGACTTTGGGCCTGTGATTGAGGGTCTGGCCGACCAGGCCTACAACCACTACTTCGCCCTCCAGCAGTCGAGCAAGTGGCTCGAAGAGAACGGCCACACCGTCTCGCTCAGCGTGATGCTCGGCTGCCAGGGCCACTTCACCACCGTGGAGAATGGCCTGCACTTCCGTTATGATGCCGACGGATTAGTCTATCTGTTTGCCGACGGTCAGCCGACCAGCGATGGTCTGCCATGGGGCTCCACCCTCGATGCCACCTACGGCCAGCTGCGCTTCGACCGGCTCACCGGCTGGAGCCGATGGCTCAAACTGAATAGACAGGAACCCAACACAAAATGTTACACCGAATATTACGAATATTAACGAACGGCTGCGCCGACGTCAGCAGCAAGTGACGTAGAACCATTTAGGAATTTATATCAAATAAAGCATTATGAAAAGAATCATGAAATGGGTGCTCGCCGCCACCCTCATCAGCGGCGCAAGTGTATTCACATCGTGTGTTGACAATTCAATAGACAACCCGGTAGTGCCAGAGCCTGGAGAGCCCGCCGTGCCAGACCACTTCATCAACGAGGCATTGATGGACAAGACCGTCAAGCCCGGCGACGACTTCTACATGTATGCCCTGGGCACCTGGTTCAATTCACATAAAGAGGGCGACCCGGGTTACATGGAGTATTACGATGCAATAAACACCAAGGAGGTTGAAAAGAGCCTGTTTGCCTCCGACAACCCCCTGGCCCGGCACCTCGTGCGGAATATTGAGGCTCCTGCGCCATCATTGAATGAAGACGTGAAGGCCGTACTCGACTATCTGGACATCCAGAAGCCGACGGGAATCGGCATGCTGCTGACCGAAATCGGCAAACTGCAGGACAAGGGGCTGAATCCCATATTCTCGAAAAAAGTGGATATACATATGCAAAGCCACTCCTGCCAGGAAATAGTGAGCAGAGGCATCCAGACACAATTGGTAGAAGCTTTGCTGGGAAATAAAATGACAGACTTGCTGAAATCATCGTACATCAAGAACATACTGACGACCATCGACAACGTGGCAGATCCGGAGCGCACGAAGGCGGCAGGCTATGAGGCGGAACTCGAGGAGCGCGTCAGCGCGATTCTCGCCGAGGAGCAATTGATTTATGCGACAGCCCATGATGGCGGCGATACCTCCGACTCAGACCGTCAGGGCATGTGGAACGTGCGCGACATACCTGAATACACCGAGGCCAGAAGCTTCGCGCGGGGCCGTGCCACACGTGCCGGGGGCGGCGTCGAAGACGAAGTCACCCAGGAGACGCTGGAGGAAGCATTCCATCCGATGGCTGGTGCAATCTTCGACGAATCCCCCGCCTTCAAGAAATATGTGGAACAGAAAGGCGGCATCACGACCGTGCTGAAGACGATGGACAACTGCTACGACTACCTGAGATACTATGCCGTCATGAGCGTATTCGGCTACATAAAGGCTAATTATGCCGGTAAAAGCGAAGAAGCCGTCAAGAATGATATCTTAGCGGAATTGAAAAAGACAAGCCTCTTCCTGATGAACAAGTTGAATGCGGACGTACTACGGAAGATGGGGCAAGCCGGGGCAGACCGCTGCCTGACGATGCTGGAGAAACTGCGCACCGTGTTCCGACAGCGCATCGAAACGCTCGACTGGCTGAGCGACGCCACGCGCCAGGAGGCACTTAAGAAACTGGAGGCCATGCAGTTCTTTGTCGGCATGCCCGACAACCTTAGCGAAGGCGAGTTCACCCTCGACGAGGGGAACACGCTGGTCGAGGACGCCCTGTCCATCATAGCGCAGAATGAAG
>JAFPVW010000187.1 GCA_017395215.1 Prevotella sp.
CGCCGACCTGAACGGCGGCTCGCAGCCCGCCCCCACGTCGCCGCTGCAGGGCAAGGGCGTGAAGCAGCGCTACCGCTACTACGACTACTACGGAGGCGAGTGGACGAAGACAGGCCCCGACGGCAAGAGCGGCAAGCCCGAGGTGACCGGTGACGATAACGACTCGTACAACTACTACGTGGGCAAGAGCCACTATAAGTTCTTCAACGTCTATAAGGACGAGGAGGGCAACCGCTGGTTCCCCATCTATGAGTCGGGACACGACGAGGCCAGCGAGCACGGCACCTACCGGCTCGACCGCTCGCCCTATACCTACCTCATCAGTTTCGAGGGGCTGAAGTACAGCAGCGACGGCCAGCGCGCCGTCAACCTGCCAAACCGCGACCTGGCCGCCAAGGCCATGATATGGCTCTATTCGCTGTTGAGCAACACGATGATGCTGGAGGACGATGCTATTGTCCCCAGTAGTTCGTCCGGTTCGTTTGCACACTTCCTCGTCAACAACGCCGGCTTCGACCCGCGCTTCCTCTTTAAGATTGTCTTCCCTCCCAACGAAGAGTACAAGAATAGGGGCAACTACGCGCCCATGCTGGCCACCGTGGGCTACAACGACGAGGCCGACTCCAACCCACAGCAGGCTGGCGGGCAGAAACTCATACGCTTTATTGACTATCCCAGCGAGGACGCTGAGCGACAGCCCACCTTCTACATCTGGGAACACTATCCCAGCCGCGACAACATGGTGCGGCCCGACAAACCCCAAATCTTCACAGGCAACCTTATCTATCTTGGCGACCTGGCCAGCCAGAACATGGTCAACCAGTATGCCGAAGACCCCTACGTCAGGCAGAAGATTAGCACTGGTGTCTATAAGAACATGCCCGAAGCTAACATCACCGAACCGCGCACGCAGACTGACAATCGCGCACTCAAGGCATCCAACTATGCCTACGACATGCAGCGCTGGAGAGCCTTCCAGCAGCCGCTCGACCTCTGGCGCGAGCCCGTGCTGCTCTTCCGCATCACCCGCGTACTCGACCGCGGTGAAAACGACTACGAGACGACCACTGACGACGGCCACAAACTGCGACTCTACCAGCAGGGCGAATGGTACACCATCCCCTACGATCCGATGGATCCGGCTTCGAATCTGAACATGCACTTCGTTTCGCTTATCTCCGGCGGTTTTCCCACCTCGCTCGAACTCATGTTCTGGGACGGCCAGCCCTACAAGCCCACCCGCTGGTACGAAGACGTCATCAAGCGATAAAAACGTAGATAGATAAATAACAGAATACATCATAGTAAAACAATGAAAAAGATTATGAACCTCTGGCTCGTGGCCGCACTCTTGTGCGGCCTCAGCTTGGGCGTTGCCTCGTGTAGCAGCGACGACGATGCACCCGCCACGCCCGCCGGGGAGCCCGTGAACGGCAAGCCCGGCGACGCCGCGCCCGACGACGTCAGCATCGACGACGAACTGCGCCAGCTGCTGAACGAGCACAACGGCGCCGAGGACTCCATCTACTTCTTCCTCGAAGAGGCACAGAAGGAGGGCAACTTCCTCTCGGGCAAGTACCAGACCTGCCGCTACACCTATCTCTCGACCACGGCCGACGGGCGGCCCGTGTGGCTCACCGGGCGCATGGCGTGGCCCGAGGACGGCAAGGCGCAGTACATCATCGGCGGCTGCCACGTCACCATGACCGACAACATGGGCTGCCCCTCGATGAGCACCAAGCTGACCAGCGACTGCGGCATCACCTGCCTGCTCTTTGCCTCGCGTGCCCTCGTCGTCTTCCCCGACTACGAGGGCTACGGCTCCACCGTTGACCGCGCCCATCCCTACCTCTACCAGAAGGCCACGGCGCGCCAGGTCATCGACGGCATCGTGGCCGCCCGCCAGCAGTTCCTGGAGAAGCGCGGCGGCACGCTCAGCGATGACTACCGGACCGTCATCGTGGGCTACTCGCAGGGCGGCTCCGTGGCCATGGCCACCCACCGCTACCTGGAGCAGGGCATCGACGGACGGGCACCCCTGGCCGACGACCTGCGGCTGGCAGGCTCCGTCTGCGGCGACGGCCCCTACGACCCCGTGGCCACGCTGCAGCAGTACGTCGGCCAGAACCGCCTCTACATGCCCGTCGTGGCGCCGCTCATCATCAAGGGAATATGCGACGCCAACCCCCACGTGGCCGGCAAGTACACCATCGACCAGTATCTCTGCGTCGACTTCCTGAACTCGGGCGTCGCCCGCTGGATCAGCGACAAGAGCCTGAGCACCGACGACATTCAGAACCGGCTCTGCCTCTACAGTGCCGACCACTCGACGAGCACCCATGAGTACACCGTCGCGCCTGACGACAGCCTCTTCGTGATGTACGGCTTTGCCCGCGAGAGCACGGGCTTGTTCAGCAGCGAGGACCGCGGCTTCCAGCCCATCACCGCCGAGAACAACGAGCGCTACTCATGGCGCCAGGACAACGGCGACCGCTATGCCACCGCCGGCGCCACGCTGCGCCCCGAGGTGCGCGAGTTCTTCAGCGGCAACGGCAGCCTCGGCGGCAGTCTCTCGGACGCGTTCTCGTTGCCCTCGC